>CAZAJN010000091.1:0-5204 GCA_964485555.1 uncultured Bdellovibrionales bacterium | reverse complement strand
GCAAATTGCATCCGAATTTGAATTATCATTGGAAGACATTGCTAAAGGCAATTTGGAAAAAATCGCAAGCAGAAAAGAAAGAGGTGTAGTGCGTGGCGAAGGAGACAACCGCTAGGACACCAATATTCACGAATAAAACACAAATAACACGAATGTGAAACAGGTAACAAAAAATAAGGTAGAGTTATTATATCCAGAATTGAGTTATGAATTGATGGGCGTGTTGTTTGATGTTCACAATAAATTGGGGACAAAATATCAAGAAAAACATTATCAGAGAGCTATTGCAATAAAATTAAAATCACTAAATATTCCATATAAGCGCGAGTGTGAAATGAAAGTTGAGTTTGAGGGTGATAAACTGGGTGATTTCTATGCTGATTTTGTTATAGATGATAAGATAATATTAGAAACAAAGGTTGTTTGGAAGATTGCTGACGACGAAGTCAAGCAGGTTTTGAGGTATTTGGAAGCATTAAATCTAAGGCTAGCTATAGTTGCTAATTTTAAGCATACTAAGTTAGAATACAGGCGTATAGTGAATTAATTATTAGTGATATTTGTGCTTTATTAGTGCAATTTGTGAATATATGAAGTATATAACAGTCATCGGTATGGAAGTTCACGTTGAGCTCAAGACTCATTCCAAGATGTTTTGCTCTTGCAAAAACTCTCTTGGTCATGAAAAAAAACCCAACATTCACATCTGTCCGGTTTGCACAGCGCAACCCGGAACTTTGCCAGTGCCGAATGAGAAAGCCATTGAAGCTGTGCAGCTGGCAGGTTTGGCTCTTGATTGCGAGCTGAATTTGAAATCGAAATTCGATCGCAAAAACTATTTCTACCCAGACATTCCAAAAGGTTACCAGATTTCGCAATATGACCAGCCTCTTTGCGGACTTGGCTATATGAATATAGCAATTGAACAAAGCTCCCTCACTCCAACCCTCTCCCAAGAGGAGAGGGAGAAACAAGGTGTTTCAACTAAGAGAATTGGCATCACGCGAATTCATCTCGAGGAGGACACTGGTAAGCTTGTTCATCCTGAAGGCGCTGATTACACCTTAGTGGACTTTAATCGCGCTGGAGTGCCGCTTATGGAGCTTGTGACAGAACCTGATATTGAGAATGGGGAGCAAGCTCGCATTTTCTGCACAAAATTGCAGCAGATCTGCCGATATCTTGGGATTTCAGATGCCGACATGGAAAAAGGAAACATGCGCTGCGAAGTCAATCTTTCGCTACACAAGGAAAACGAAGAGAAACTTTCGGGGACCAAGGTTGAGGTGAAGAACATCAATTCTTTCCGTTTCGTGGAAAAAGCGATCAATTATGAAATTGAACGCCAAACGGAGCTTTTGGAAAATGGAGAAAAAATCGTGCAGGAAACTCGAGGTTGGGACAGTGTGAAAAACGTGACCGTTTCCCAGCGCAAAAAAGAATCTGCTCATGACTACAGATATTTCCCAGAGCCTGACATTCCACCAATGGAATTCACAAAAGAATACGTTGAAAACTTGAAGCACAAACTTCCTGAACTTCCTGATGCAAAAGAGAAAAGATTTGCCAATGAATATGCTTTGAACGCGCAAGACATTTCGGTTTTGACGGCTGAGAAAGATTTGGCTGAATATTTTGAACAGGTCATTAGTGAGCTCAAGGAGAAAATCTCTTCGCATGAAATTGAAGCTTCTGAAGAAAAGGCTATCAAGCTCTCAGTGAACTATTTGATTTCCGAAGTTAGAAAACATTTAGCTGAAAACAATCATGACATCAGAGACTTGAAAATCACTCCGGAGAATTATGCTGAACTGATCGGAATTGTGGCTGATGGGAAAATAAACTCGTCTGCCGCTCAAATAGTTTTGAAGGAAATGTATCATACCGGGGGTGATCCTTCGCATATAATTGAAGAAAAGAATCTGGGACAGGTGAATGACACTGACGAGCTTGAAAAGGCAGTGAACGCAGTTTTGGAGGCCAATGCGCAATCAGTGGAGGACTACAAAGCCGGCAAAGAGAATGCCATCAAATTTTTGATGGGGCAAGTCATGAAACAATCAGGGGGTAAGGCTAATCCTCAGGTTGTCATGGAGATGCTCAAGCAAAAATTGGGATAGCTTGACAAAAAGCTAAAACAGGTGTATAATATATAAATGTTTATAATCCTAAATATAATCTTTTTAAATAAAAAATATGGCTATAAATCCACATGAAAGAGTCTACAGGTTGAATGATGAGGATATAGAAGGAACAAAAACGCCAGAAGAGCTTCTTGATAAGATGGGAAGAATGGATGAGGCTAATAAGCGAGCAAGTCAAAATTTTATACGGCCAGCGACTATTGAAGATCAAGAATCAACCAGGGAAACTTATGCTGCCAGTGTGAATTCTTTGGAAATTGAAATTTCATCTTTAGATACTTTAGCCACGGGAATCTTTAATAATCCTGATTCTGTGCAGCTTAGTATTTATAATGCAAAAGTTAATGACATTCAAAGTCAGATCGAAAGTTTGGGAAGACTTTACAAAAGTAGTGGGTGCAGTGAGCTGGATTCTCGATTGGAAATTGCAAAAAATAGGTTTCAAGAATTGAAGACAGTGGACACTGAAAAAATAAAAGCAAATCTTGGTTAGTGGTTATTAAACTTTTGGATATTCTACTCGCTCGATATTAAAAAGGCGGCTCAACTGTTTCGGTTGGCCGCCTTTTTTTGAAAAGCGCTACATTTTTATTGAGAAGGCGACTCCTGCGGTACGTCCGTTTTGTGTTCTGAACAGTTCAACCATTGTGTCATCCCTGATTGGAATCGGAAGTTCTATTTCCAGAACGCCTTTTTTTTCGGCACGATTGGCTGCACTTATGATGGTCTCATTCTTAAGCAAAGTAGCCAACCCGCAATTCAAGAGCTTTACGCCATCCCTGCTGAGTTTGATGCAGATGCCCTGAAGAAGGTCTAGTGCATCGGTGCCTTCTGAGACAGCAAGGCATAATATCTTCGGCGAAGAACCTATCTTGATGCTTCGTCTTGTCATGGCGCCCCCTATGCTTTTCTTAGTTTTGCCTCGAAGTCCTCGCGAACCGTGAATTTTGCGATGAAGTGATATGCCCAGAGAAAGATGATCTCATCTCCAATTTTCATATCATGGTCAATTTTCCTTATTTTGAGTGTAATGATTAATCTTGCTCCTTTCGCTTCTGACGAGACCCTGTTGAGAAGCTTGTTGTATTTCTCCTGTTTGTCAGAAACCACAATCATCCTTACATTGCGAACGAACAGGCCTATGAGTTGTTCCATGACGATGTCGGAGAAGATGATGCAAAGTTGCCCATCTTCAATGGTGGCCCCAGATATGGAGCTCGTGATCGACTCCAGTGTTTTCAACATGTTGCCTCCTGATTTTTAAAGAAATATGCTACTATTAATAACATTGACTTATACCACCTCGTAAGTATTTTGTCAATAGCGATAGCTGGTATGTGCATAAGTCTAGCTTGGTTGATTTTTGTTAATGGTTTATAATTGAAGAATGATAAAGATAAAAACTCCCAAAAAGAATATCTTTCAGAAAAAAGCAAAAAACAGTTTTGTGTTTTGAGAATCGCCAGTGATGGCGATTTTTTTATGTTCATTAAAAACTAGACAGAAAGAGAGGTGAAAATGGAAAAGTATAGAGAAAAAATCCAATGCAGATGTCCAGAGTGTACAGCGGTGAAAATAGATGGCGTATGGGTTAGGTGGGTTTTCATAACTATGCTGGCCATGTTTTTTCCGGGCGGTCTGTCCAAGGAATTGTGCGGCGATTGCAACGCAGACAAAGAAAGATTTCACTGCTAAAAGGGGGTGGGCGATATGAAAAGTATTGTCGTTGAGCTCAGGGAGCGGACTAGATGTCATCATTTGGATCTGTGTAGTTTTCCGGGTAGTGGCTGCGTAGGTTCTTCAACTGAGGGCTGTTTCAAAATCATCGAGATAAAAGAAATAGCAACCAAGCATCATTGTCCTGCATTGCCAGGCGTAAACTGTGAAATTCCCGAATATGCTGTTCTTGTCGGCAAAGGTGTTCCTTGCGGCGAACCGGGAAAGTGCTTCGTGGAGGAATTGTTCAAAGGGTTGATTCCTCCGCAAGACTTTCTGTATGGTGAGCTTTTACCTGAAAGCTACAAAGGAAAAAGACCATCAAGAAAGATGCTTTTCAGGATTCTCGCTGAAAATGGAATGAGATAGTTGAAGGAGTATTTCATTAAAAAAGGTTGCCTATCACGGCAACCTTTTTAAATTTCAAGAAAAACGTGAACTTCTTTTTCAATATCGTGGTAATTATCTTTCCAAATAATTTTTTTATTTCTTCCAAACCATGTCATCTGACGTTTGGCATAATGAATGATATCGAAATACAATTTTTCTTTCATTTCTTCAAGTGAAATCTTATTTTGCAAAAAGCGTGCTATCCATCGATATTCCAGCCCAATCTTCTCCATCCATTCATGGGAGACGCCATTTTTGTGCAGATTTTCAACCTCTTCGATCATGCCCAGCTCGAATCTTTCATCCAAACGTTTTTTTATTTTTGCATTCAGAATCTCTCGTGAAACATTGATGCCTATTTGCAAAAAATCGTACTCTTTTCTGTCTTTCTTGAGAGGTGGGACTTTCCCGATTGCATCAATAATCTCCAATGCTCTCACAAGACGGTATTTGTTTTGCTTATCAATATTTCCAGCCCGCTCTGGATCGATCTCGGCAAGCTTTTCAAAAAGCTCCGCTGCTGAGAATTTATCCAGTTCGCTTCTTAGTTTTTCGTTCGGAGCAACCTTGGGCAGATTCAAATTATCCGTAACGGCTTGAATCCAAAAGCCTGTTCCTCCGCAAATAATGGGGAGTTTTCCTTTTGATATTATCTCTTCTATGGCCAGATTGGCTTGAGTTTTGAAATGTGAAACATTAAAATCCTCATCCGGACGAGCCACATCGATCAAATAATGAGGAATTTTCTCGGAAATAAATAAATTTTTAGTAACTGTTTCTCCTAAAAGCTGAAAGCTAGAAGCTAAAAGCTGTCCCTCGACTTTCCCGGTTCCAATGTCCATTTTTCGGTATATTTGGCGGCTATCGGCTGAAATAACCTCCCCATTGAACCGCTTGGCAAGCTTAATGGCCGCATCAGACTTTCCGGATGCGGTGGGACCCATAATCACGATA
>CAZAJN010000090.1:0-17142 GCA_964485555.1 uncultured Bdellovibrionales bacterium | reverse complement strand
ATCAAGTCTATCAAGTTCATAAAGTTTATAAAGCTGATAATATACCAAATACCAAATACTAAATACCAAATACAAAATACAAAATACACGGTGTGCTATAATTAGCTTATGAAAAGATTTTTACTTTCAATTAAATTGGCTCTTGGCAATCTGGGCAATAATAAAGGCAGGACTGTTTTGACGTTGGTTGGAATAGTGATTGGAATCACTTCCGTCATGGTGATCATGTCCGGAGGAAAAGGTCTTCAAGATTATGTCTTGGGGCAATTTGAAAGCTATGGCAATGATACTATTCAAATAGAAACCAAAGTTCCCTCGACAGGCAAAACTTCTGCTTCCAATGCGACTGGTCAAGCAATGGGAATCCAGATCACAACGCTCAAGGTTTCCGACGGTGAAGAGATTGCAAAACTGCCTAATGTGGTTGGCTACGCAGCTGGAACTATTGGGCAGGAATTGGTTTCTTACAAAAGTGAAAATAAGCGCGCGATGCTATATGGTAATGGTGCGGAACTCCCAAAAATTGACCGTGCAGTGAAGCTTTCAGCTGGAAATTTTTACACCCAGGAAGAGGATGATAATTTAGCCCAGGTGGTTGTGATTGGCGAAGATATTAAAAATATCTTTTTCGGTTCTGAAAATCCAATTGGAAAAGATATAAAAATCAAGGGTATGAATTTTAAGGTGATTGGTGTGGCCGCCGAAAGGGGAACAGTGGCGTTTTTTAATTATGATGAACTGATTTTTATACCCGTGCAGACTTTGCAGAAAAAAATATTGGGAATTGATTATGTCAGATACATAACTGTCAGGGTTGAAGATGCAAACAAAGTTGATGTCACGGCGGCGGATATCTCTGAGCTTCTTGGCAGGATTCACCGCGCCAACAAACCTGAGCAGGAAGATTTTTCCGTGACAACCATGAAAGAAGCGCAGAAAATGGTCAATGATGTTTTCGGAACAATAAATATTTTACTACTGGCTCTCACTTCAATTTCTCTTGTAGTTGGCGGCGTGGGAATCATGAACGTGATGTATGTGTCCGTGGTGGAAAGAACTTTCGAGATAGGTCTGCGAAAATCAGTAGGCGCAAAATCAGCTGATATCCTGAAGCAATTTTTACTGGAGGCAGTCATCATCACTTTAATTGGTGGAATGGCTGGCATGTTCTTGGGCTTTTTGTTTACGTTTTTATTCAGTTATATCTTCACTTTGCTTGGCTTTGATCTGAATCTTTCCGTCACGCTTAATTCCATTTTGGTAGGAGTCGGTTTTTCGGCTACCACGGGAATAATTTTCGGATTTTATCCAGCCTACAAGGCATCCAAACTTTCACCGATGGAGGCGCTGAGGAAAGAATAAATACTTAGCTTTTTAGCTTCTCAGGCATTAGCTTTTTAGGATGTTGTTTGTTTGAAATACATATTCACAAGAATTGTAATAGCTACTTTAGTAAGGTAATTCTAAAAAGCTAAGAAGCTAATGCATGAAAAGCTAAATAAATATTAGGCAATAAATCTACAAAATCGCAAGTTGTAGGTTTTATGCGGTTATGGTACTCTGTATGTACATATTAACCCTTGAATACAGGCTTTGTCCTGTTGATAATTTTAAAATATTTTCTAAAATTAGATTCGAGGGCGTTACGCTGTGATCGTATAATTAACAATTAACTGAAAAATAAGTTGTTTTCGATTAACAAGAAAACAAATCTTGTTTAACAGGCCTAATGGAGCAAGAAAAAAACGCTACCGATCTCAATCATGAGAATGAGGTTGGTCTGATTGAACCGCAGTTTGAAACGGAAATTGAGCGCGTACAAAAGAAAAGGCGCGAAGCAATTTTTGAAATGGCATTATTTTTGATTCTCGGAGTTTTGATCGGCGTCACCTTGAAGACTGAAGCTGTCAAGAAAATCACAATCGGCTTCAATGACTATCAGATACAAAAAGTGTCGCAAAGCTATGATGTCACAGCTCTGAAAAAGGAACTTGAAGAGCAGATGGCTCAGCAACAAGCGGCTCAGCAAATTCAACAGCAGGTCCAGCAGCAACAGTTAGAATCTGATCAGCAAACTAAATAATAATTCCAAACCAATGAAATCTTATCTTATAGAAATTTCAAAAAAAATAGTCGGTCTTCGTCAATTGGCAGAAGCTGAAATTAAGAAGTTAAACAAAAAAAATATGACAGAGGAAAACACGGAAATTAAGGAAGCATCAGTGGAGCCAATTGAGGAGGAAGCTTTTGATCAGGCGCCGATGGATTCTGAGGAAGGAAAAGACAAGAAAATAAAAAATCTTATTTCTGCAGTCATTCTGTTGTCAGGATTGTTCGTGGGAAGTTTGTTTGTCGACGTGGTTCAATTGGTGCGCGGAGGTGGATTTTCCGAGCGCGCATTGAGCAGTGCTGATGTTTTTTCTTCCAATGGAAAAACTTGGGTTGCATATTCTGAACCTCTTGTGAAAATTCAAGTAATTTCAGACGACAGCTGTGAACAGTGCAAGCCGGATGAGGTTTTGATCGGTCTCAAGCAGGCTTTGCCTACAATGTTGAACGAAAAAATCGATGTAAATTCTGAACAAGGAAAAAAACTTGTTGAACAATTCAAACTGAAAACCATTCCAGCTTTTGTTTTCTCAAAAGAAATTGAAAAAACGGAACTTTTTGCAAAAGCCGAACCTTTCTTGGACAAACAAGGAGAATCATATGCGATCAAAAGTGCGGAAGCAGGATTTCCAGTTGGAAAATACATCGCAACTCCAGCAGTTTCAGACAAGGATGTGGCTATTGGCTCAAATGACGCAAAAGTGAAAGTTGTGGCCTTTGCTAATTTCCAGAATCCTTCTGACAAGCAAAATTTCACCACGGTAATTTCTCCAATGTTGAAGGAATATGGAGACAAAATCCAGCTTGTTTTCAAAGGATATGTACCGCCAACTGCAACTCAGGCCATCAGCGCTACGCTTGCTGCTAGTTGTGCCAATGAGCAAGGAAAATTTGTGCAATATGCTGAAAAGCTTTTCGCTACTCAGGATGCTTGGGGAAAAGCCAAGGACGCTTCAGCTTCATTGAAGGGATATGCTGCCACTCTCGGTCTCAATGCAAGTGATTTCAACAAATGCTTGGATGAAAAGAGATATCAGGCGACAATCGATCAATCTCTTGCTGAAGGACAAAGTTTTGGGCTTCAGGCAACACCAGCAATATTTGTTGGAAGCGAACTCAAAACAGGGGCAGTCAAATATGATGATTTGAAGAAAGTCCTTGATGAGAAACTAGCTGAATAGTAAAGACAAGCTGCTAGCTTTCAGTTTTAAAACAAAAACGAGGTTTTTATGCCTCGTTTTTGTTTTTCATTTGACAGGAAAAACAAAACTGGTAATATGTATATACACTTATGCGAAATCAAATCCAAAAATTGAATACATTTATGTATTTTTGGTTTATCGGCTATAAAGGTCGGTTGGTTTTTGCATATAATGGATAATAGGAAATTTCATTGAATGTAAAGACGAATCGACCTTGGGTCGATTTTTTGTTTTGTCTGGACGATATATGCCCGAAGGGCGAATTGTTCAATGTGATCAGTTTTTTAAAAAATAAGTCCCAGCGCGGACAAATATAAAATTAGAAATACTAACAACATCAAACAGGGGGGGGGCAATGAAGAAGATCAAGAAATATTTCAAGTTAGTAAGAAGGGTTGCAGTGAGAGTTTTCTCAATTGTTAGTACTGTATTTCAATCTGTTTTTGCTCAGAAAAAAGCAAGTAAAGAGGAAGTATTTTCTTCGATTGAGCTGTACGGAGCTTATGGTTCACATGGAATTGATCACAATGGGTTCAATGAGGAGGGTCACAAACTTCGCAGAACGAGACTGCAAAGGAGTCGCTATTAAACAATATTAAAGGAGTGAGGTGAGTCATGAACTCTGAGTATTCAGCAGAAAAAGATCTCTTTGAAGAATTGCAAGCAGCTCGTAGGAGAAAAGAAGAACTGCAAAGAGCATTGGCTCTTGAGCAAAATCAGGATCTGAAAGAGGAGTTTTTTAAAATACAACGGCAGATAAGTAGTCTACTAAAAACACTACAAATCTGTTGGTAGAGCTTGCCCAAATGGGTAAAAAGGAGTCGCATGAAAGTGCCACTCCTTTTTCCTTATCTATTTTTAAGGTCTTGATCAAATAATGTTTTGCTGAATGAATATTTACCATTAAAAAATTCCATAACTTTCAAAACATTTTTTTTTGCATTTTTGAGGCAGACCGATGCTCCCGGGGAAGGCGAGATGTTGAAAATTATCTTGTCGCCAACAATTTCAACTTCTCCCATGCGAAGTTTTCCTGTGGCGTTGTCGATCAGCTGCGGTCTGATGCCGGCCTCGGATTTTCCATTTCTAAAATCTTTGCAGCTGATGGTGGGAATTATTTTCTGACATAATTTGGCATAAGCTCTTGGCCCAAAATAGGGAAGTTCGTAGATGAGACTTTTGGCCAGAAAAATAAAGAGAGTTTTTTCCGAAATGACTTTGAAGAATGAAATTGATGATCGGGCGTCTGCCATTGAGGATCTGAAGAAATCTTTGATGGTTGCGAAATTGTTTCTTTCAAGAAGCGGAAGGATGTTGGCAGTAGGACCGAAACGAGTTTCATTTTCGCTGTGAATGTTCGGGTCGCCGTGAACTCCTGCGAACGGAAGTTTGCCGCTTTGCATGGTATATACTTTTCCGTTCAACATTTTTCTGTTGGAGGTATAGAAATTTCCTCCAACTGGCAGGATTGAAAATTCATTTCCATATCCCAAAGATTTCGCAAAAAGAAGACTGTGTGAGCACATGGCAACAATGACAGTTTCAGCCTGAAAAGTTTCTTTGTCTGTTGAAATTTCATATCCTCCGCTAATTTTTTTTATGTCTATCACCTTTGTGCTGAGAAAAACTTCAGCTTGTTCGTTTGCGCGGACTGCTTCTTGGACGAAAGATTTTGACAGTGCGCCGAAATCGACAACATATCCATTCTCTGAGAGGCCGGCAATAATTTTTTCATCAATTTTTCTGCCCCTTACTATTTCCGGTTCTATGGATGCAATTTCCTGGCGACCTATTTTCCTAAAGTCAGGAAAAAGTTTTTTGAAGTTTACAAATCTTTCTTCGAACGTTTCAATCTCTTCATTTCCTACAGCTAAAAGCATCTGATGTGATTTTTTGTATATGCCTTTTCCGTTTGCGCCTAAACTGTTCAGGTATCTGACAACCATTGCTGAAGATTCCTTTGTGGATCGCGCTTTTTCAGGAGAATAGTTCGCTTCAATGTCTCCGAAGTGAAGCGTCTGACTGTTGTTGTTTTCCCTTGAATTGATTTGGCCAAGTTTGCTACATTTTTCAATCAGAGCGATGGACCCGATGTCTGTATATTTGCTGAGAGTGTAGAAAATTGAGGTCCCGGTGATCCCTCCTCCCAAAACAGCCACTTTGAATTTTTTTGTTGAAGTTTCCATAATTTTTTTATTTTAAAAAAATATTTCCATTGGTTAATTTGCAGATTCGTGTATATGGTTCTATTGAGTGTATTTTTTTTGTTTTCCTATTTTCTTTTTGGCCAACAATTACGACAGTAATTCTTGAGCCCTTGACCATAGATTTCGGTCAAGGGCGTGCTCAAAAAGGAAATAGAAAAACAAAAATGTAGCCGTTTTCTATATATTGCGCATAATAAATCTTTTTTAGTTTCGTATCGGATAATAATAAAAAAGATCGGCTCTGTTGAGTCGATCTTGTTTTTTGCTAAAATCAAAACCGACGATAATCAATCTGAATTATCGTTTGTATCCAAGGTCGCAATTTTTGCAAAAACATTTTTCATATGAATTCATTTTAATACGGGAAATGTGATTTGTCCAATTTGTGTTGATTTCGGTTGTTGTAGTATCATTGATTTGAAACTAATACACCTAAGATCAATTTTTTTTATGAAATTTTCACAGCGCAGCAACTATCTGACGTCATCGCCACTCTACATTTTTGCCAAAAAAGTCAAAGAGCTGGAATTGAAAGGAGGGAAGATTATATCTCTTGGTCTTGGCGAACCGTATAATGACACACCTGAAAACATAAAAAAGGCCGGAATAGAAGCAATAAAAGCTAATAAAACGCATTATAACCCGGCAGCAGGCTCATTGGAGCTTCGAAAAGCCCTTGGAGAGAGGCATGGCGTCTCTAGCGACAGGGTTCTTGTCTCGTCAGGGGCAAAACCGTTCCTTGGATCGATCCTGTGGTCCTTGATTGATTCTGGGGATGTTTTATACATGGCAGAGCCGTTTTATCCTCCTTTTTTGCAAATCGCACAGTCTTGTGGGGCAAAAGTCGTTTTGATTGAAACAAAAAAGACTGGTTTTCAATTGACAGCAGAAAGTCTGGAAAGTTCCATGGCTGGCAATGGTCATGAGAGAAAAAATTCATGCATGATCATAAATTCACCCAACAATCCGACAGGAATCACTTATGATCCGAATGAGTTGGCAAAAATAGTGAAAATCTGCAAGGAGAATAATACTACCATAATTTCAGATGAGTGCTACAGCAATTTCAGTCCGGATAAGGATTTTAGTTTGCGAAAATTTGATGACGACATCATCGTGATCAATTCACTTTCCAAGTCGCACGCCATGACAGGGTGGAGAATAGGTTATGCGATCTGTCCGAGCGAGCTTGCGGTAGTTGCGGGAAGATTCTTGGAAAATTATATCGGATGCCCTAGTTCGATTTCAGATGCGGCCGCAATTGTCGCGCTGGAATCACAGCCATTGAACGATTTTACTGAGCAGAGAAAAATTGTGCATGATTGGCTGGATGCTAATGGCATTTCCTATTCTCCTTCGACTGGCGGGATTTTTATTTTTCCTGATTTTTCTTCGGTCATGGCAAGAAAGGGAATTGAAAATTCTTTTGACTTGGCGACATATTTCTTGGAGCAAGCTGGCGTTGCCATGACGCCGGGAATCGCTTTTGGAGAAAATTTCGATGCGCATCTTCGAATTTCATATTGCATTGAGACTGAAAAATTGAAAGAAGCCTTGAATAAGATGGAAACCGCGATCTGATTTTTTCTTGGTCAAAAGATTGCTTTTATGCTAATATATGATCATGCTAATCTGCATGTCTATTCAGAAATTCGCACAAATATTATTTTTTTACTTGCCTTTCATTCCGCTTCGCTCCATACGGAAGCCGTAAAAAAACAATATTTGTGCGAATGTCTCATGATAAAAAAATAAAATGAAATTCAATAAAAACACATTCGAAGTAATCTTTTTTGCCAGAGGCGGACAAGGAGCAAAAACAGCCTCCGAACTTATTGCTCATGCCGCTGTCTTGGAGGGGAAATATGTGAAAGCTTTTCCATTTTTCGGTCCGGAAAGATCCGGCGCGCCGACCAAGATGTTTTTGAGAGTTTCCGATAAAGAAATAAGAACGCAGGAGCCAGTCATTGATCCTGATGTGGTGGTCGTGATGGATGAAACTGTGATGGATAGTGAATACGTCACTGGCAATCTGGACAGGAATGAGTCACTTATCATAAATTCCAAAAATGAGCCTGAGGAAATCCGTAAGAAAGCCCCGCATTTTGATGGGAAAATACACGCCATTGATGCCACAGGCCTTGCCTTGCAAGTGACTGGCAATCAGAATCCTAACATGGTTTTGGTTGGGCAACTTATCAAAATCTCAGAAATTGTGAAATTGGAAAGTGCGGCAAAAATATTTCGCGACACCTTTAATGACAAATTGGGAACTGAATTGACCGAGAAAAATATTTTAGCGATGGAAGCGGGGTATGATGCACTATAGCGCATAATGTCAAAATCCAAATGACAAATGCCAAATAAATGTCTCAATGACATGATGACAAAAAGTTTAGAATTTTAGAATTAGGATTTTATTGGAAATTGAGATTTCGGATTTGAGATTTTAAACTAAAATTAGGAAAAGATATAAAAATTATTTATTAAAGATAATTCTATGGAGTTAGGAGGTATAATTAAACACAATCAGGATAAATCTCCCAAAACCGGAGAATGGCGATACATGAAACCGGTGGTTGATGCTGCCAAATGCATCGGCTGCAAAACTTGCGTGCCACATTGTCCGGAAGCAGTGATGGAAATGCGAGTGCGAAATGCTGAGGAGATTCCATGCCTACCGGCAGGCAGGGAAATTTCAAACAAAATTGGAAAAGAGAAAGAGCTTGTTGAAGTTGACTTTGAATATTGCAAAGGTTGCGGAGTTTGCGCACAGGTATGCCCCGTGAAAGCAATAAATATGAAAAAGTAAACTTTTTTCATATTTAGTATTTAGTATCTGGTATTTAGTATCTAGTATGGAATACAAAAATTCAAAAACACGGTCATTTACTGATTTAGAGGCCTGGAAAGAAGGTCATAAACTAGTATTGGATGTCTATAGAATATCGCAAAAATTCCCAAAAGAAGAAATGTTTGGTTTGGTTAGCCAGATGAGAAGGTGTTCTGTTTCCATAACATCCAATATTGCAGAAGGTTTTAGTAGGAACACTGTAAAGGATAAGTATCAATTTTATTGCGTAGCACATGGTTCACTGACTGAGTTGCAAAATCAATTGTTAATTGCTCGCGATATAAAATATTTGGAAAAAGCTGAGTTTGATAAAATTGTTTCGCAAACAATTATGGTAGCAAAATTACTTAATGGTTTAAAGAGAATTAAAAATCAATGAAAAAAATACCAAATACCAAATACCAAATACCAAATACTCATAGCGTTCGCGCTATGAACGGCGGTTATGCAGTGGCGGAAGCGCTTCGTCAAATCAAGCCGGATGTGATGGCTGTGTATCCGATCACGCCTCAGACCACAATCATTGAAACTTTTGCCAAAATGAAGGCGGATGGTTTGGTTCAGGCGGAAATTGTGCAGGTTGAGTCCGAACACAGTGCCATGAGCGCAACAATCGGTGCCTGCGCTGCGGGAGCTCGCGCGGTGACGGCTTCAAGTTCGCAAGGAATTTTGCACATGGCTGAAACTCTGCCGGTTGTCAGCGGTCTGGGTCTTCCGATTGTCATGTGTGTGAGTTCGCGTGCGCTTTCTGCGCCACTCAACATTCATGGAGAACATGGGGATGTGATGGCGGTGCGTGACATGGGATGGATTCAGATTTTTGCAGAGCAAGCTCAGGAAGCCTATGACAACACAATAATCGCACAGAAATTGGCGGAAGAGGTCAATTTGCCAGTCATGCCGATCATGGACGGATTCCACACTTCCCATACTACGGAGAGGGTTGAAATTTTGAATGACAAAGTCGTGGAAGATTTTGTGGGAATCAGAAGCGCTCAGCAGTCTTTGACTGACCTGGAAAATCCTATCACTATTGGAACACTCGCGCTTCAAAACACTTATTTTGAATTTAAGATTGAGCAGGAAAAAGCGATGCAGAAAGCCAAAGATGTATACAAGAAAATTTGCTCAGCATACCAGAAGATTTCAGGCAGGAAACATGGCATGTTCGAGTCTTACAAATTGAAAGATGCTGACTGCGCGATTGTCATCATGGGAGCTACAAGCGGAACTGCCAAGAATGTCGTTGATTCTTTGCGCGCCGAAGGCAAGAAAGTCGGACTTTTGAAGGTTAACCTCTACAGACCATTTCCATATAAAGAAGTCGGACATGAACTTACGCATATAAAAAAGATTGCCGTGCTTGATCGAGCCATTTCCTTTGGAGCATATCCACCGTTGTATCAGGATGTCTTGAACAGCGTTGCACATGCTTCGAGCAGGAAAGTGGATGTCGCAAGTTACATCTATGGTCTTGGAGGAAGGGACACAATGCAAAAGGATATTGAAAAAGTTTATAAGGATTTGGAAGAAGGGGATGTTTCAAGTAAAATTAAATATTTAAAATAAATATGCCTACAATATTTATGCTTATAATTATTCTAGTCATATTTGTTATATTGCCGGTCAGCCTGATTGTTTCCGTGGCGTACCTTTGTTATAAAATGATAAATAATATTTGGATTAGGTATTTTTTGATGTTGCTGGCTGCTCTGGCTCTAATAGTTTGGCTTATATCGCTTGGATATTATATGATGTCTGGTAATATTGAAAAATTTTAAAATATGAATAAACAACTTACAAAAAAACTTTCAGCTGGTCATGCCACTTGCTCGGGTTGTGGAATTCCAGCCATTGTCAGGACGATCCTTGGAGCAACTGACGAGCCCGTGATAATCTCAAATGCAACCGGATGCTTGGAAGTGACCACTACCATTTATCCTTATTCAGCCTGGAAAGTTCCATATATCCACAGCGCATTCGGGAATGCGGCTGCTACCGCTGCCGGGATTGATGCCGCACAGAAGGCTTTGGAGAAAAGTGGAAAAATAAAAAAGAAAGCAAAAATTATTGCTTTTGGTGGAGACGGAGGAACATATGACATTGGTCTGCAAGCACTTTCTGGCGCGTTGGAAAGAGGTCATGATTTTTTGTATGTCTGCTATGATAATGGCGGATATATGAACACGGGTGGTCAAAGGTCAGGCGCAACTCCATATGGCGCAACAACTGAAACAGCTCCAGCAGGATCAGAATCCTTTGGCAAAACGCAACAAAGAAAGGATTTGATGGAAATTGTGAACGCTCATGGCATCAAATATTTAGCGCAAGCCAATGTCGCGTATTTGGAGGATCTGAAAAAGAAAGCCAAGAAAGCTCTTGAAACTCCTGGACCATCATTTCTTTTGGTCTTGCAACCTTGCACCCAGATTTGGAAATTTCCAACATCGGAATATGTGGCCATGGGAAAATTGGCGACAGAAACAAATTTTTGGCCGCTGTATGAAATAGAGAACGGGAATTATGTTATTAATTATGTGACTAAATCTCCCAAGCCTGTGGAAGAATTCCTGAAGGCACAAGGTCGTTTCAAACATCTTTTCAAGTCTGAGAATAAACATGTGATCGAAGAGATTCAAAAAGAAGTGGGAGAAAATTTGGCGAAACTTGTCAAAAGGGCTGAAAAGGGTTAATGTAAAGCAAAAGAATGCGAATTTTTGCAAGAAATTTGACTCGAACCCAATGTTTTCTTTCTAAAATTTTCCGTGCTCCCAACACAAGAAACAAAAAATTTTAGAGAAAACATGGATTCTCAAGCAGAAATTTCATGAAAAATTCTATTCTTTGACTTTATTTATGCCACCTTAGCTCAGTTGGTAGAGCGGCGCACTCGTAACGCGCAGGCCATCGGTTCAATCCCGGTAGGTGGCTCCCAATTTGATTTCCAAGATTGAATGGGAAGGGGTCGGGAAACGGGAGTTTCCCGTTGGAGGAAAGATTGAAAACCGTGGGTTTTCAAGGAGTGCAGCGACGTGAAATCCCGGTAGGTGGCTCGAGAGTTTTTGATTGAAAAAAGTTTTATGCAATACATTTGTGTATTTGTAATTAATTCGTAATTTGTAGAATAATGAAAACATTTATTTGTGAAATTTGTGGAGATGCCTATATTGGCACAGAGAAACCATCAAAGTGTCCTTTTTGTGGAGCAAATCATAATTTCATCAAAGAGGGGAAAGAGGCTAAGCCAGTTGTGGAAAATAAAGAGCAGCTTAGCGAACAATCAAAAAAGAATCTTGAGCAAACTTTGCAAATGGAAATCGAAGCCAATGCTATTTATCTTTGCATGGCGGGAAAAACCAAATCTTATGAGATCATGAAGATGTACAAACGTTTGGCAAAAATAGAACTTGAGCATGCCACTATTGCCATCAAGTTGCTTGGAATTCAGATGCCGGAAATCAAACCCGAACTTTGCAGCGAAGAAGATGTTGAAAATTTTGAGCGCACAATCGGCCTTGAAGATCATGCCTCTTCTGTTTACAAGCAATTTGCAATTGAATCTCAAGAGACACATATCAAAATCTTGTTTGCAGCATTGTCTCAAGTTGAAGCTGATCACTTGGAACTGATTAAGAATTATCTATAAAAAAATAAATGGAAGCTTGGATTTATACTCTGGCAAGTGTGTTTTTAGTGAGTGTGGTTTCTTTGATTGGAATTGTCACAGTTTTCTTTGGTGAAAAGAAATTGAACAGCGTTCTGCGCCTCTTCGTCAGCTTTTCTGTGGGAGCGCTTTTGGGAGATGCCTTCATTCATCTGATTCCTGAGGCTTTTGAAATGGGAGAAATGTCTGCATCCTTTTCCATATTGGCTGGAATAATTTCTTTTTTCATCTTGGAAAGATTGATCCAATGGCACCATTGTCACGAGGTTGGATGCGAAGAGCATGGGCACGCGCTTCCGTATGTGATTTTGACGGGTGATGGTCTGCATAATTTTATTGATGGAATAATAATCGGTGCTAGCTATCTGGTCAGTGTTCCTGTCGGAATAGCAACAACATTGGCAGTTATCTTTCATGAAATTCCACAGGAAATTGGAGATTTTGGAACACTGCTATACGGAGGCTTTTCAAAAGCTAAAGCATTGTTGTGGAATTTTTTAAGCGCTCTTACATCAGTTGCCGGCGCTGTCATGGTTTTGCTTGTCAGTTCTCAATTTGAATCAGTAACAAAAATTCTTGTTCCATTCGCTGCTGGTGGCTTCATTTATATCGCTACTGCTGATATGATTCCGGAGCTGCATAAGCACAAAGCTCATAAATTTTCTGAAACGTTGATACAGGTTTTCTTTTTTGCATCAGGGATTATTGTCATGTACGGCTTATTATTTTTAGAATAAATTAAAAATTTTGTATATTTGTTCCGCCAGCTGGCGGATATGTAATATATTTGTAATTTTGTAGAACGATGAAAGAAACTCTTGAAAATCTCGAAGTGATAAAGAATAAGCTCCCGCTCTTGCGGGACTATCTTTGACGTTGCCAACAAGAAAAGCAAAATCGCCCAGCTCGAAGAAAAAACTTATGCAGAAGGATTCTGGAATGATGTTACAAGAGCGACAAAAATTTCCAAAGAGTTGGAATTTCTGAAAAATGAAGTGACTAGTTTCGAAGAAGTCGAGAAGAAAGTCGATGAGCTCATGGAACTCGTAGAACTTTTTGAGTCAGCTTCTGAGGAGGAAAAATCTGAAGTGAGATCGCAGGCGGAAAAGATTCAGAAAGAATTTGAATCATTGGAATTCAAATCGCTTTTGGGCGGTCAGTATGACAAGAATGATGTGATTTTGGTTTTGCGTTCAGGCGCGGGCGGAGTGGACGCACAGGATTGGACGGAGATGCTCTTGCGCATGTATTTGAGATGGTCTGAAAAAAATGGATTCAGCGCTCATCTGGTCGAAGAAACTCGCGGGGGAGAAGCCGGAATCAAAAGCGCTACGATTGAAATATCCGGTCCTTATGCTTTCGGATATCTCCAAAGTGAAGCTGGAGTTCATCGTCTGGTCAGACTTTCACCTTTCAATGCTGACAGTTTGCGTCAGACATCTTTTGCAATTGCAGAAGTGCTGCCAATCATTGAGGAGATCGCCGAAGTGAACATTCAACCTCAAGATCTGGTCATCGATACCTACAGAGCTTCAGGCGCTGGCGGGCAACATGTCAACACGACGGATAGCGCTGTTCGCATCACTCATCTGCCAACCGGCGTAGTGGTGACTTGCCAAAGTGAGCGCTCACAGCTTCAGAACAAGGAACAAGCCATGAAGGTCTTGAGAGCTAGGATTCATCAACGATATCTGGAAGAGCAAGAGGCTGAAAAACAGAAATTGCGCGGAGAATACAAAAGCGCGGATTGGGGAAATCAGATCAGATCGTATGTTTTGCATCCGTATAAGATGGTTAAGGATCATCGCACGAAGCACGAGACAAGTGACGCAGAAAAGGTTTTGGATGGAGAGCTCTATGAATTCATGGAAAGTTTTCTAAGGTGGAAGGCAAGCAATTTATAACAGGCAACAGGCAATTAATAATAAAATCGCCAAGAAGAATTTCAATTTTTTTGATACTTGTGTTATAATCTATAAAGATAAAAACAAAAATATCATATGGCAATCATAAAATTTGAAAATGTTTCAAAAACGTATCCTGGAAATTTTTCAGCACTGGAGGATATAAATCTCATCATTGAACAGGGTGAGTTCTTGTCTATTGTTGGACATAGTGGAAGCGGGAAATCAACTTTGCTTAAACTTATTTATGCTGAAGAGCAGGCTAGCGATGGTCATGTCTATTTCAATGATCGTCCGATTGATGCGATAAACATAAAGCATCTGCCTTATTTCAGGAGAAATATAGGAACAGTTTTTCAGGATTTCAAATTGTTGCCTCAAAAGACAGCCTGGGAAAATGTGGCGTATGCTTTGGAAGTTTCAGATGCCACGCTTGAAGAAATCCAGGAAAGAGTTCCGGAAATTTTGGAGATTGTGGGAATGGCTGATAAAGCCAAGAAATATCCAAGACAACTTTCGGGTGGCGAACAACAAAAGATTTGTCTGGCGCGCGCTCTTGTTCGTCGTCCGACGATAATAATCGCAGATGAACCGACTGGAAATTTGGATCCCACAGCAACATGGGAAATCATCCAACTTCTTTTGAAAATAAACAGCATGGGAACTACGGTGATTTTAGCAACTCACAACAAGGACATTGTGGACAAATTGAATCGTCGTGTGATTGCTCTTGATTGTGGAAAAGTCATCAGGGACCACCTGAAGGGGAGATATGCAATTTAAAAATCTCAAATCTCAAATCTCAAATTCCAAATAAAATCTAAATTGTGAAAACAAAATGAAGTTTATAAAGTTAAAACGAACATTCAGGGAAGGGCTGGACAATTTCTATCGCAATGGATGGCTTAGTTTTGCGACCGTGAGCGTGCTGGCTATTTCTTTGTATGTCATAAGTGTCACCATGATTCTTGGCGTCACTGCTAACATCGTTTTGCAGAACATCCAAGATAAGATCAATGTCAGTGTGTATTTCAATTCCGATATCGAGGAGAGTCGAATTTTGGAAATAAAAGATGGTCTGGTCAGTTTTCAAGAAATAAAATCCATCGACTACGTTTCCAAAGAAAAGGCTTTGTCGCAGTTCAAGAAGTTGGGCGAAAAAAATCCTTCCATAACTCAGGCTTTGGATGAAATAGGTGAAAATCCTTTGCTTTCAGCTTTGGTAATAAGAGCAAATGATCCAAATGAATATGAAATTATTGTCAAAGCCATCAAAGGTTCCAGCTTTGCTGACAGTATCGGACGCATTGATTTTGAAGAGAATCAAGCTGCTATTCAAAAACTGACAGGCATCATGAAGATAGTTGAGCAGGTCGGTTTGACGCTTGGAATCGTATTTGTTTTCATTGGAATCCTCATCACTTTCAATGCCATACGTCTGACTATGTATGCTCACAAGCAGGAATTTGAAATCATGCGGCTAGTGGGCGCATCAAACATCTACATTCGAATGCCTTTCGTTTTCGAAGGAATTTTCTATGGAGTGGTTTCTGCGTTCGTTGTCATGATCGCTCTTTATATAACTTCAAAATTCCTGGCCCCAATCACGCAAGGTAGCATCTCGGGAGGAGATATTGTCAGTTTTTACTTTAGCAATTTCTTCACAATTTTCGGTTTGCTTTTGCTGTCTGGAATTTGCCTTGGAACAATCAGTGGTGTTATCGCAATCAGGAGATACTTGAAGGTGTAGTTTTTCATCACGAGATTAGTTTTACTTAAATACGCCTGCTTTTGAAAAAATGCTACCCTGCAAGGTGGCATTTTTTGCATTTTAAGCTGTAGAACAGGTAGTTGGTTGATAAACTGTTCTTTAGTTTTGTTTATAATATTGGATTTATGAACCAACAAATTTCTTTTACAAAAAGGAGTCTAACATGGGTAGGGAAAAAATTATACCAATATTTCTGATGAGTTTGTTGGCAGGGGTGAATTTATCCTGGGGTATTTTTGAGATCATAAAGATGTTGGACTCTTCATTACATGCACCAACTCCATTGCTGATTCTGAATTTCGTTGCAGTTTTCTTTTTTAGTGGCGGGATTGTCTCAGTGGCAATAAAGCAGAATTAAAATACAAAAACATTTCACTTTGGTCACTTTCCGGATAACTTCGGGGGTGACTCTATTTTTTTGACTTTGTAAGTTGGGAATTCAGAATGATTTCAGCAACCACTTTGGCAAAACATACGCAGATATATTGGAAAATCTGGATAGTTTGCAGACTGCAACGGAACGCATAAAAGTTTTGATTGAAAAATAAAAAAAGGCGACCCACTATGTAAAACAGTGGGTCGCAATGAACAGTTTTCATTTACGGCATTATTTCTCTAAAGAATTGATTTTTTGAGCTCAATGCTTATGCGATGCAGTTTTTTCGGCAAGGCAACTCCCGCCACTTTGTTGCCCGATACTGTACTGCTGTCAGGAATAAATGAATACTTTTTCCCGGATGACAGTTTGATCGTGACGCGACCATTTTTTCCAGCAGCGCAGCCTTCACATTTTCCAATTTCCATTTCCAATCCATAACCTCTGACGATAACCTCCTTGTTGCTGAAGACCTTGTTTATATGCTTAGCAGAGAGCATTTCAAGTGTCTTAGCTTCAATTCTGTCAGAGTCATTAAAAATGACGATCGGCAGGGTCCTTTGTATGAATTGGCGAAAATTCCTATCGTCCAAATCGAGATTGAAAGCGTTGACATATAATGTACCAACAAAGTTGCTTGCGGGTAACGTTCTCACATCTTTTTTCATGATCAATCCTCCTTATTTGTCCGGTCGTTGCCGGGTTTTTACTAAAACAACATGGTTTAATATTATCTTACTGATATTGATAAAAGTCAAATGGTTCGAAGATAACTTGTCTATTTGAAAATTTATGTTGAGGTGCCAGGATTTCCGCGTCGCTTGTTCGTCGACACTCACAATCTCCTTACACTGCCACCGATTCGAATCCTTCCTCCCGCAATAAGTTTGCTGAGTGTCGCGTCGTTTTCTGCTGAAAACTCCTTGTCCGCGGCAGAGCTGAATGCTCGTATTCCTCGCATTCATCTACGTTCGATTATTCGCCATCGCTCATTCTCACTGCTGCCGGTTCGAATCCCTCACTCAATAATACAAAAGAAAAAACAGTCATTCTTT
>CAZAJN010000089.1:0-26421 GCA_964485555.1 uncultured Bdellovibrionales bacterium | reverse complement strand
AAATGTTCCTGTTTTCTTTTGTATGTTGACCATCTCAGTCTAGAACCTTTGAGGATGGGGCAGTTGAGGGATTATTTGATGGTTTCATGATATATCGATTTGAGGCCTCTAGGTCTGGGCTTTTAGGGTAAAATGAGACAAATGAGACACGAGACATGGTGTGTCTCATTTTGCCGTTTGAGACACACCGCTGTATCATTTGTGGTCTAATATGGATTATAAATGCAAATTTGACTGGTCTCGGGGTCTTTGACAACATTCTCAATTCTGCGCTTCTCCATGTTGGGCATTTGGTCGTCTAATGAGAATAAATGAAGACGTTTTAGACCTCTTCCTCTATATTCAAGGCTACAGAAAAGATAGGTCATAAAGGATCCAGTGAATCTATATCTTCGAATGCAAGTTTCTAGTTGATCTTCAATTTCTGATTCATATCCTTTCCATGGCGATAAGCATGGTATCCATTCAATCCAATAACTGACTGTGTATTTTAGAAGTGAAATAATTTCTTGCTTAGCTGATAGGTTACCTTTTTGTGAAATTCTAACCAGTGCTATAGTGATAGCATTTCGTATTCTTCTGTCATCAGTGTCTTGAGGTGATAAAAATGTATAGAGCTTATGTTTCTGTTTCCTTATAACCAGATTAACCTCCTTCTTATTGCGATACCACTTTAATGCTATCCATTGCTTTTTTGTTTTGCAATAACCAGAAGTCCATCTTTTTTGAAAATTCTTATCTAAATGACTAACAATTCTATCCCAATCAATATCTCCAACATCATTGCGGATATGCTTACAAAAGAATCGATAGGCGCACGGAGCATTTTTTGAGATCCATGAGCAGGTTATTTTTGAAGGTTGCTCCTTGAAAAGAAGCTCGTTGAGTTCCAGTATTCTTTTATTGAAATTTTCAATTTTGTAACATTTCATGTCAATGAATAATACTAAAAAAATCCTTGAATATTTTGATGATATCATCGCTTCGTAAAAATGAAATACATGGAGTCTTATATTGTAAAAGTTAAAAGCTTTATAAAATAAAATTATGAGCTTATCTCAAGAACGTATTAATGAATTCAAGGAGATTTTCAAGAAAGAACGTGGCAAGGAATTAACTGATGCTGAAGCCAGCGAAGCAGCTAATAATCTTGTGAATTTTTTTGAATTACTTTGGAAAATTTCAACAAGAGACATGCAAAGGAAGAGGCGTCTTAAAAAAGAGCCAGGAGGATTTCATGTTACTGATGGAATATATGATTGCAGTTTATGTGGTCGTTCGATAACGGGCAATGAAAGTTGGTATGATCAATGGGGTATAAAATGTTTATTGTGCGCTAAAGCAGTCAAGGAAGAAGTTGTGCCTGGTTTTGTATGCGAGGAACGTGATAGTCATTACAAAATGTGGCAGCTGAAAGACAAATTTAATATCCATCCACAAACTGCCATTAAAATGGTGCGGCTAGGAGGGCTTAAAGCTAGGATTGTACTAGCTGAAAATGGCAAGCCATATGAATACATTTTTTTAAAAAAAGAAAATCCACATCTCATATGCCGTTATTCACCAGAAAGAAAATCTTATGATCGTCATAGGGATAAAGAAAATAAAATACGCGCACGGGAATGGAAGATTGAAATGAGAGAAAAATTGAAAAAAGATAAAACTACTATCAAATAAAATACGTAAATCAGTAAGATGTTATTTTGGTTTAATTTACTAAGTATCCTTAATAACGGCAGAACACATTATTGTGCATCTACTTGCATTCTATGGGCTATACTCCTTGTAAGGATGGCTTCTACAATAGTGTCAATTTCAGCGACAACAAAGTCGAATTCCTCATCTCTTCTTGAAACAATTTCACCATGACTTATTGCTGATCTAAATCTATTCCATGTTCCAACTAGCTTCTTCTTTTCATCTTCAGAAATAATCTCATTTTCATACATTAACTCAAGATTTTCAATAATCATTGTTTTTGGACTTTTTCTGATATCACAAGATCTGTCTATAATAACATTTTTCTTTTCTGGGGAGAGCGGTAGTGTATTTATGGCCTGCCTCACTTGCTTAATTTCGCCTTTGTTTAATAACTTTCCACTTCCTTCAAAGAATAGTTGCTCTAGAGCCGAATAAAGCTTGGCCATTTGTTCTCTTGGGTCATTTGTTGATACTGATTGCCTGTATAAGCGAAGAGCTAATTTTACTTTCTTATCATTTTCGTTTTTTGGTTCGCTTAGTTGAGTATAAAGACTCCTTGTTTTAGAGGGATTTATTGGATGGTTATTGTTAATTTCGCCATCTATACAGGTAACTGATGAAAAGAAAAAGCTTTCATCTTTTATTTTTATGCCTCTACCAACTTCCAAGGAAAGCAAATCCAACATAGTTTCAATTTCTTCTTCAAATTCTTGAAACTCTGGTAAGTATTCCGATGGGCATTCATCAATTATTCGTTGTTTTTCGTCATATTTTTTAAGAACGGCATCAAAGGAAAATGAGACTAAAACTTCATCTTCACTTGTCCTATGGAATGTATATCTTCCAATGGTTAAATTCCACTCTTCTGAAAAGAAAGATCTATTTCTGTGAGTATTATTTGCTATAACTATCGAAAATTTAACTGATACTCTTTCTGGATTCATATTCTCTTCAATTTTTTATTTTTTAATACTTCGTGTCAACATAAAAACCATATCTTCCACCGCATCTATGTCCATTTTTATCCTTATGTTCACGAAGATTGCCATCAAAAGTTGTTTTAGTAAATTTTCTTCCACAAAAACTACACTGATAGACATATCTTATACCAAAGGACGTACGTCTAGGTGATCTTTTGACTCCATGAGGCGAATACGTCCTTTGTCTTGGTGCTGGAGTTGGCTTATTTGGATCAAATAAATACGGATTTTCTGGTGTTTCGCCAGCTTTAGACAATTCTATTTGAAATTGCGGATCAAATTTTTCCTCAGTATTTTCAATTGACTCTATATTTTCCGGAACGAAGCATCTTATTCCTGGTTGATTACTACCACCACTTCTATTGTAAACATAAAAATATTCACGCTCTGTCCCATCCTTGCGTTGCAAATATTTCAATGAATATGGTTCTATAATTCTATTTTCTCCCTTGTAGCAAATTTTTAAAAGTGTTTGCTCTCTTCCGGCTTTCATTATTGGGATTCTTAATTCAGGTTCAAAATATGCAAATTGAGCATAACCATTATCTGGATAAATTCCAAACAAAGTTTCCATATCTGCAATAAATATTTCAATTGCTTCTTCTACTTCAAATATAAACTGCTTTGCGCAAATAACAGTTTTACACCAGTATTCTTTGAAATAATCAAAAGGTGTTTCACGTAAAATGTTTTTTAAAACGTGAGGATTTCTCTCAAAAATTGTTTTTTGTACAAAAGTTTTAACAACTTCTTCTTTGTTAAGCTCTCCACCTAAAAGCTTAATAGAATACACGTAGTCAAATAAGTCGGGAGCATGTTGCCGTTGCAATAAACATTTCAATTTTGTTGCAATAATTTCCTCAAGTTTCATGCATTTTATTTTACAAGCAACATCACTAGCATCAGAATATGGATGTATCAAACTAACTTCTTGAATTGGAAGTATCGTTTTATCAAATCGAGTAATATCCATGGAAATCTTAATTTTCAATTCTGCCTTACCATAAAAATCATTAAAATACACCCTTACATCAAAAACTCGCAGCCCAGGAATAGGCGCCTCAGTAGCTGAAAACTTCTCCTTGATTTTATTATCTTCTTTCGTAAAAGAAACACCCGCTTTTTCTTGAATAAAATCACAGATTTTGTTGATTTCATCAAGTAAAACAATCTGATCCATATCATCTGGTATCCCTAAATCTAAATCTGCAGAAAAGCGTGTATTTTGAAAATATCCCTTACGCAACGCATTGCCACCCTTCAAAAAAATTTTATCTCTCAGATTACTAATTGTAAAAAGTCCAAAAAGAATCCACCCGAAAACATAATCGCGCTCTACATTTGCCGCATGTATTTCAAATTCTTTTGCTTTTGATTCAATTTCGGATTTTTCTATCATATTATTTGTTTTCCATCTTCACTTTGTGTCTTATATTCTCCTTGATATCCCTTAATTCATCTTTTATTAGTCCCAATTGAACAGCTATGTTTTCAAGAGCTTCGACAAGTCTTCTGTTTGTATTGTCCTGATCGTATGGATTAAATTCTCCCATATTTTTTTATTAATTTTTTAAGAATGGAATCTTTTCAAGATCATATTTCCGTTGTCTTTCGAGTGATGATATTTTTCCTTGAAAATTTAATTCTTCTCTTCTGGTTCTGCCATCTATAACATTCATTGCTACTGTTTGTTTTTCTATTTCAGCTATTTTTTCATCTCTTTCTTTATACAAGGCAAGAATTTTTCTCTCAGAAAAATGGATTCTTATGAAAAGATAGGCAAAATAAACAAATGCAAAAAATAGCATTATTTTCCAAAGGGCATTCCAAATTTCAATTAAATTACTCGTAACCAAAAAAATTAAAATCCCTATCATCACAATCTCCACAGCAACAAGACTTATTTCTATTTTCTTTTTCATAGACATTAGTATGCTTTTAATTTTGTTACCGTCTCTTACTAATCTTAAAGATTTATCACATGGATTTTTTTATTAATTTCATACAGTCCTTTGACAATTGTCCTTTATATATGTAAGAAGGTCGCCAATGTTGTTAACTAACTTTTCAAAATCCATATCGAATAATTGCGCATATAAAGAATTTACACCTCTATCAGCACCATAAGCATGGTTACGCGTACAATGAATAAAGCCATCTCGCAGTTGCTTTAAAGTTTTGAAATCTTGCCAAAAAGTTTTACCCGCTGGTGACTCAAATTCATATAATTGCGGTAAGACATTTTTTAACTTTTCTTCTATGCCTAAAAATAATAACTGCTCCAAGGATAGTGGTTGATTCTTATTTTGCTCTATAATATATTTTCCAATGGAAAAAATTTTATTTTTCTTATCTTTATTGTAATTATGTTCAGATGCACTTTCTATTAGATTATTAGTTAGAGATTCTGTTGCAGCAAATAATAAAATAACGCCAGAGCAAGCTTCCGTGAAAAACTCGAAGACATCCTTTTGATTAATGAAAGCTTTTCCCTGATCTGGATCAGTTGGGTTTATTGGTTTTCTATTTTCAAACACCTTCTTTCTGAGTTCTATAGCATTATTAAAAAAATTTACAGCTTTACCAAAATAGACGCCATCTATTTTGGGAGCAACAAACCAAGTTTTTTCTCTTGTGCTTTTATTTATATATTGATCAACGACTGTAATGGGAGTTCCTTTTGGGTGATTATACTTTAACGGTGTTGCTAATTTTATTTCAGGCATAAACTTTGGATTAAATTAGTGCGCAATTATTTAAGAACTTAATAAGTTAGTCAAAATAACTCTTTAACGCTTTCTTTGAATTTATTGCCACTACCTAGGAATGGCTGGAAACTATGTACGCCGTTTAACTTTTCAAGAAACCCCTTGTCTTCATCGGTTAAATCATCCCGAAGTAATATCTTATTTCTCAAACATTTAATTATTTGTCTTGTGTCATTTATAAGTGGGTTTAACCAAAAATCTTCATCAGCACCATGCAAGCACATGTTATGTAGCAAAGTTCTTAATTCTTTTTCGGATAAATTCTCTAAATTAATATTTCTAATATTAATGCCCGCCTTAATAGCCTTTGGTATTTCATCTGCATTATCAGCTATTTTTTTAAGACTAGCTGTAATTTCTTTTAACTCTTTTACGACCTTGCTTTCACTCACCTGAGAGGATGTGCCAATAAAAGTGCTTGGGTCGATAGTTTGATCACTAATATATTTTTCTCCACTTTCCAAATCAAAATAAGTTATACGAATGTCGAATTGTTGCAATATTTTTTTCTCAGTGAATGTGCCAAAAAAGAAACGAATGCTTTGATCTGGTGCGAGTTGATTCAAGTTTTTGCAAAAATTCGAATCATTTACTAAATTATTTTCTCTTACTTCAATATTGGGAGTAAAAGTAGTTTGAATGTTTTTCGCATAACTATTTCCTATGTTTTTTATGTACAAATAGCAAATATTAAAAGATGAAAAATCGTAGTCTATTATTATTTTTGGAGATTTAATTTTTCGCCTTGCTTTAGACCAAATTCTATACGATACAATAGGAAATGCTATTAATGCATACGCGAAGGTATATTGCGATGGGATTATAAAATGATACTTAGATGGAAGATATAAAGCGATGTTATCTAGAAGAGATGGGATAAGACCAAGAAACCAATACCATTCTCTGGCTATTGATTTTAAATATTCATAGATGTCTAGAAAAACCCTTTTCATATTAAGAAGTAATTAGAATTTAACCTATTACAAGTCTACATCAAAAATGATATAAGTAAAGCAAAAACCGCTAAAATAAGCCAAGTTTCACATTTTGAAATAAACATGCTATAATATATATGTACCTTGAATAAGTACATGGCTTTCTCCATGAAACATACGTAAATGGAATATTCGCTTGCGCAAGCAGGAGCGGGATGAGTGGAACAACCATCCTTAGCAACGAGGCTCAAAACCTCAACGTGCCCATATTATAGAACATATTCGTTTTGAATGTGCCCTATAATATGGGCTTTTTTTATTATTAATTTTCAATAACATGAGTCAAAAACTGGTTTGGCGTACCGAAAAACGCCTAGTCAAAGACCTTCTTCCTTATGAGAAGAACCCTCGCACAATTAGCGAGAAACAACTTGAGGATTTAAAGAAAAGCCTCAAAAAGTTTAATTTGGTTGAAATTCCAGCCATCGACACTGACGGCAAAATCATTGCAGGGCACCAAAGGATTAAGGTTCTTCAGATTCTTGGTCGAGAAAATGAAGAAATAGATGTAAGAGTGCCAAATCGAAAGCTCACGCCAAAAGAATATGAGCAGTATATGCTTACCAGCAATGCAGTCGGTGGAGACTGGGATTTTGAAAAACTCAAATCTTTTGACATGGAAATGCTTATGGATATCGGATTCAGCGATGACGACCTTGCAACTATTTGGGACGGATATCTTGAAGCCGAGGATGATAATTTTGACGTCGAAAAAGAGTTAAAGGAAATCAAAAAACCAAAAACAAAATTGGGAGATATTTATCAACTTGGGATGCATAAACTTATCTGTGGCGACACGACAGACCTTGATGTTATCAAAAAGCTTTTTGAAAAAGAAAAAGCGCACATGATATTTTCCGATCCAATATACAACATAGGGCTTTCGTATGATTCAGGATTGGGTGGAAAACAATCATATGGCGGAAAAACCACAGATAAAAAGACTGATGTGGATTACAAGGAATTTCTCAGGAAAAGCATTACAAATGCAGTGACAATTTCCCATGATAATTGCCACTACTTTTATTGGTGCGATGAGTCATACATCGGAATTTTACAAGAATTATATCGAGAATTTGAAATTGAGAATAAGAGGGTTTGTCTATGGATTAAAAATGGACAAAATCCAACACCAAATGTTGCATTCAACAAATGTTATGAACCTTGCGTGTATGGTGTTAAGGGAAAACCATATCTATCAAAAAATGAGCAAAGCTTGAACGAAGTTATGAACAAAGAAGTTGGCACGGGAAACAGGCTCATTGATGATGTTTTGGATTTGTTTGATATATGGCTTGTGAAAAGATTGGCTGGAAGTGAATATGAACATCCGACCATGAAACCGTCAACTCTTTATGAGAAAGCCATCCGAAGATGCACCAAGCCTGGGGATATTATCTTTGATGGTTTTGGCGGCTCAGGAAGTAGTCTTATTGCTGGCGAGCAATTAAAACGCAAAGTCTATTTAGTCGAAATAGAACCTATTTTTTGTGATCTAATAATCAAACGCTATGAAAAACTTACAGGACAAAAAGCTGCAAAGCTTAATTAATTACGGAGACTGTTTTCAATTGGGTGATCACTTCCTCATTTGTGGAGATTCTCGAGATTCTAAATTATTGGAAAAAGTTATTGGGAAACAAAAGATCTCATTGGTCATCACCGATCCGCCTTACGGAGTTGAATACACTGAGAATAAGGCAGGTTTTAGTAAGGTGAAAATGGATAGGCAAATTCTGAACGACGACATTGTTTCTGAATTGCAATATTCCAAATTCACCAAAGGTTGGATTATTCCCATTATTCCACATTTGGAAAAGAAAAATACTTTCTATATTTTCAATTCCGACAAAATGCTTTTCGCTTTGCGTGATGGAATGATTCAATCACGGATAAAATATTCTCAACTTTTGATCTGGATTAAAAATCATGCAGTTATTGGTAGAAAAGATTATCTTCCAATGCACGAATTGATTGCAGTTGGTTGGTACGGAACACACGCCTTTAGAAAAGCAAAAGACAAATCAATCATTTTTTGTCCAAAGCCAAGCAAGAGTTCGCTGCATCCTACGCAAAAACCGATCAGTCTTCTTCGGCGATTAATTCTTAATAGTACTCTCATTGGAGATGTTGTTTATGACTGTTTTGGAGGGTCGGGATCAACGATGATGGCTTGTGAGCAAACAAAACGAAAATGCATCATGATTGAATTTGATCCTAGATATTGTCAAACAATTATCGATAGGTGTGACAAGGTTTTTGGCATTAAGGCAAAACGCCTATGAAAAGCAACAACACCAAAAAACTATTTATTGAAAACTTAAAGAAAGTTCCAATTGTTCAAGTTGCATGTGAAAAGTCTGGAGTTTCTCGGGCTACAGTTTATCGCTGGCGAGATAAAGACAAAAAATTCCGTAAAACATTAGACCAAGCATTATCCGAAGGTGAGGCATTAGTGAATGATATGGGTGAAAGCCAGCTCATATTACTCATTAAGGAAAAGAATTTTTCTGCCATTCGATTCTGGCTCAATCATAGACATGAAAAATTCAAAGAGCGAGTTGAAGTGACAACAAAAAATGAAAAACAAGAAGAACTCACACGAGAGCAAGAAGAATTAGTAAAAGATGCGTTGCGACTTGCATCGCTTGATAATGATGAAAGATAACAACAATGAATTAAGTTTAAATGAGCGGATGCTTAAAGAGAGAAATCTCAGAATTAGCATTACCAAGAAAAGTCATTATTGGTTTTTCAATTTTTATTTTGCGCATTATGTAAAATATAAAACGGGTAATTTTCAAAAAGAAATCTTTGCGCTTACTGAAAATGAAGCGATTAAGAATCTTTATGTTGTTGCTTTTCGTGGTTCAGGTAAATCAACAATTATAACAACTTCATATCCCATATGGGCAATTCTTGGAATCCAGCAAAAGAAATTCGTGCTCATTATTTGCCAGACAAGAAATCAGGCAAAACAGCACATGACAAATTTAAAACGTGAACTGGAAAGTAATCAGCTTCTAAAAAATGATTTGGGACCATTTCACGAAGAAAGTGATGAATGGGGTTCATCTTCACTTGTGTTCTCAGATATGAACGCACGAATTACCGCCGCATCAATGGAGCAAAGTATCAGAGGATTGCGTCATGGACAACATAGACCAGACCTTATTATTGGTGATGATATTGAAAACATGGCATCTGCCAAGACAAAAGAAGGTAGACAAAAAACATATGAATGGCTCAAGGGCGAAGTTATTCCGACTGGAGACAGAAACACGAGACTTATTATTGTGGGAAATCTTCTCCATGAAGATTCCTTACTCATGCATTTAAAGCGGGATATTGAAGAAGGAACCTCTGATGGTGTTTTCAAATCGTATCCTCTCATCAATGAAAAAGGAGAAATTCTATGGAAAGGTAAATATCCAGATTTAAAAGAAATTGAAAAAGAACACAAAAATCTTGGGAGTGAAATTGCGTGGAGACGCGAGTATCTTTTGGAGATTATTCCAGATGATGATCAGATTGTTTCCCATGATCACATTAAATATTATTCATCATTTCCCGATAAAAAACCCAGAAAAATTATCATAGGCGTTGATCTTGCCATATCACAGACAACAGCAGCTGATTTTACTGCGATAGTATCAGCTGCAATATATGGCTACGGCAAAGATTTCTATATTTACATATTGCCAAATCCAATAAACAGAAAAATGAATTTCACAGATACTCTTGAAGGAATAAAATTGCAATATGATTCGGTTCAATATCTTGGCAACAGGATTATCTATGTTGAGGATATTAGCTTTCAGAAAATAGCAATTGAACAATTAAATAATGCTGGCTACAAAACAGAAGGCAGCAAAATAACTTCGGATAAGCGTTCCCGCCTTTTATCTATAAGTAATCTGATACCGACTGGCAGAATACTTTTTCCAAAGGAAGGGGCGACAGAGCTTATAGAAAATTTAGTTGGTTTTGGCAAAGAAAAGCATGATGACTTAGTTGATGCTTTTACTATAGTTGCCAGGGAGGCAATAAAAATGGATAAGCCAACTCCAAGAGTATTTGCACGTAATCCTTTTAATACTATGCATAGATAAACTAAGGTATTTCTAGGGGTCTGGACTTTATTTAAGGGTTGCGTCATCAATAGTGGTAGCTATGAATAATACAACCACAGGACAAAAAATAGGGGCTATTGGGGGCCCACAGGCGATCGTAGAGGCAGTTAAAGTTAGATATTGTCTCTACGCACGAAAAAGCACAGAATCTGAGGAAAGGCAGGTGCTTTCAATTGATTCACAAATCAAGGAAATGCTTCAAATTGCAGAGCGGGATGGCATGGATATTGTTGAGATTAGGCGAGAAAGTCACTCCGCCAAAAATTCAGGAGAGCGTCCAGTCTACAATGAACTCATAAAGGATATTCAAAAAGGAAAATTTAATGGAATCATGACATGGGCTCCAGATAGACTAAGTAGAAATGCGGGCGACCTTGGTTCGCTCGTTGATCTTATGGATCAAAAACTACTTGTTGAAATTAGAACATTTGGACAGAGTTTTACCAACTCGCCGAATGAAAAATTCTTGCTGATGATTTTGGGATCGCAGGCAAAGTTGGAAAACGATAATCGAAGTATAAATGTAAAAAGGGGACTTAGAACAAGATGTGAGATGGGACTCTGGCCTGCTATTGCTCCCACGGGATACTTAAACGAAAAAAGAAGCGACAAAAAATGTGAAGTACTAGTTGACCCTGAGCGAGCTGTAATTATCAGAAAGATGTTTGAAAAGATGGCTTATGAAAAATGGAGCGGAAGACAAATATTTCACTGGCTGAAATTTGAAGCAAATTTTACAACCAAAAATGGAAAGCCACTTTCACTGAGTAATATTTTTATCATCCTACAAAATACTTTTTACTACGGAATATTTGAATATCCAGAAAAAAGTGGCAAATGGTACACAGGAAGACATGAACCAATAATCACAAAGGAACTTTTTGATCAGGCAAATGAACAACTTAAGCGCGATCAGGTTGTTCGAGAAAATAAAGAATTTGCCTTCACGAAATTACTAACTTGCGGACTTTGCGGATCAGGGGTTACGGCTCAAGAAAAATTTAAAAAGCAGAAAAACGGCAATGTTCACAAATACATATATTACGGATGCACGAGAGCAAGAGACATTAATTGTAAATGTGGATACATGCGAGAGGAAGAACTAATTGATCAACTTATCAAGATTATCGACAAAATCCATATCAGTGAAATTGGGCTTAAGCATAAATTTGAAGAAGAAGTCGCAAGGTACAATCGATTTCAGAGAAATGTGCTAAAAGCTGATAAAACAGCGGACACCAAAAAGCATAATGAGGTGGATTTGAAGACTTATGCCAAGTACATACTTAAAGAGGGAACTATGGGCGAAAAGCGAGAATTGCTGTCCTGCATGCGGAGTAAGATTGTGTTTAAAAATAAGCAATTAACATTGGAAAAAAATGAGACCACCCCGAAATAGCCAGCAAGGTTGATTGAAAATCAAAATTAAGGTATAGTTATCTTAACAATATTGCCTAACCCTCAGGAGCAATTCTGAGGTATGGCACAATAAGAAATCTCACGTGAATAGAAACGGTCTTCCGACCGGCACTTATTCACGTGAGTCAATGTTTCGAAAGAGGCATTGAGCAGTCCCGAAAGGGTTCTGTTGCTTGGTTCGGGGGACCTTTTGTGTATTCAAAAAATTATCAAATTTAAATATAATCAATCCATTAATTATTAAAAATTAAAAAAATGGACGAACAAAGTTATCAGCACACTAAAAAAGTATTCATCGGAGATGCTATCCTTCTGATGTTTATGGGGGTCGGCATTCTAACTGGAATTGTTCACTTGTTGCAAAGGATATCGGAAAGATTGTCTATTGATGAGAAGCACTTGAAATTAAAAACTGGAATTTTATCAAACAATGAAGTAGAGGTGCCTTATGGCAAAATAAATACTATATCAGTAAGACAGGGATTGTTTGGAAAAATATTAGATTTTGGATCCATCGTTATTTATACAGGAAACGATAAATCTGGCATCATATTTAATCAGCTAGACAATCCTTCCAATATAAAATTGGCAATACAGGAAAAAATGAACGCTTAAAGATATTAAGTAAATATAATTCTAACATAATCATATGAAAAAGACAGTAAAGTTATCATTGTCAGCAGTAGGATTATTTGCAGCGGTACTCGTACTATCTGGATGTTCAGGAGCGACAGGAACTCCTCAGGGAGCAAAGCCAGAAAAAGTTGACGTTAGTGCTCAGTCAGACAATAAAACAGTGCAAAAGGAAAAAGAAACATTTAAGCTTGGTGATGCAATAAAGTTGGGCGATTATGTAGTTACCGCTACTAAACTAGAGGATCCTTTTAAATCAAAAAATCAATACCTTGGACCAAAGGCTGGAAATAGGCTTGTAGCTGTAGAGGTTTTATATGAAAACAATACTGCTGATAAATCACTCAATTACAACCCATTTGATTGGAAACTTTCTGATAGTGATGGCTACAAATATGATATGGGCATAACTGATAGCAGAGAACCAAGATTGAGCTCAGGCACATTGAATCCAGCAGGAAAGGTTAGGGGATGGATAACATTCGAAGTGCCTGTTGCAGCAAAAGAATTTAAGCTGCAATTTGCTCCAAGTATGCTGAGTAATGACAATGCTGAGGTGCAACTATATTAGATAGGAGTTTTTCAAAGGGAAACACGCCAAATTATAGGGGGCTGTTTCCCTTTATTTTATCTGCGATAGATAGTGCCACTTATGATTACAGGCATTGATTTTATGCTTATTTAGTGGTATTTTTAGAATATAGCCTTAAATTTTGAACTAAAATGATATATACGCATCAATATTTTCAATTAGATACCGAAGCGAATAAAACCTTTGATGAAAATGGAAAGGAGCTTCTTTTGACGGGCAATGCATATCGCATGCTCGTTTTTTTATGTGCCAATAAGAACGCTACGCTGACGCAAATTGGTGAATCATTGGACTGGGCTAAGGAATATACTGAAAATCATCTTCGGCAGTATAGATATAAGATCAATACAATAGTCGGACAGTCCGTGATTGAATATCAAAATAACACGTATTCCTTGATCGGTGATGTTCAGGAGGGGCTTGAATTAGCCAAAAATTATCGTAATACGGATTTATTACAGTCGGAAGATATAATATTAAGACAGGATAATAAAGTTCTATCAAGAAATATGAAATTCATCAAAAAGTTTGGCATTGTTGTTGCTGTTTTGTTGATTGTTATTATTCCTGTTTACTTATTTAACAAAAATCCAACTATTAAGAAAAGTAACACTGGAATTTGTCATGAAAAAGGCACTGATTATTATGCAAAAACTAAAAATTTTACCCCATATAGCTCATTGTCTGATTGTTTGGACAGTGGTGGCAGGGTACCAAAAAAATAAATGAAGAAAATATTATTCTTTACTATTTTTGGATTAGTTTTGAGTGCGAACAATGTCCTCGCTCACCCTGGCAACACCGCTTCCGATGGCTGTCATTATTGCAGGACGAATTGTGATAAATGGGGTGTGGCTTGGAATGAAAGGCATTGTCACGGTAGTAAAGCATCAAGTTCAGTAAATCAGAATAACTCAAGCGGTGGCAGAAATAGCGTGTCTTCTGCATGGTATGTGTTTGGAGGCGCTGGGCTGGCAAGTGCTGGATTTTGGATTAAAAATAGATCAAAAAAATAAATATCTGAGATTTATAATAATTTAATTTTAATAATTGTGTATTATCTATACTTTTTTATCGGATGGTTTATTGGATTGTTTGTATCAAGTTTTACACTTATTCAAGTGCTTATAGTATTATTTTTTGGACTTCCTGTCACTAGAGAGCTGGGAAGTCAGGGGATGATAATAAAGGATAACGGCATCGTTAAGAGGTATATGATTTCTTTGACCATACTGCCATTGGTATTCATGGTGGTCAGTTATTTCGTTTATGTGATAATTCCGCAGCTTTTTTCAGGTTTCATTTTTGGAGGTGTAATGACACTATTTTTTGGATTAGGCAAAGTTGGTAAAAATTCCAGTAATGTATCTGATTATGTCGAGGCAAACGAAAAATATTTCAATACTGAAAAAGATGACATTATTTCCATTTTAAATAAATAATTAAGTTGATTTTTAGCAGCTTGGATAAGGGGAGGTTTGGTTGTAGAATTAGAATATCAGTATAAATTTAACTTTATAAATAATTAATTCGCTGTTTTCATTATTAAACTTATGAATAGATTTGATTTCATTTATCAATTTGGTGGTATATCGAGTATTGGTCTGGTTATTTTGTTTATTGTCGTACTGTTTTTGATTTTTATAATTTTGCAACACTTAAACCAGAAAAGGATTATTGATAAAATAGACAATCTTCATTTAAAAATTAAAGAAGACATTAAGTTCTCTGTTGCTCCTAAATCTATAGCATTGTCATTGGGGGTGAATGAACTTGTTGATGTTGCGGTGGAGATTTGGCGCATGGAGCAACGCATTAGTAAATCAGCATCAAATTTACCAGAAAAACAACTAAAGGGTTTAGAAAATTCAATACAGAAACTGAGGCGTTATCTTGAGAAATATGATATTGAAATTATAGATCATAAAAATGTTAAGTATAATGATGGACTTAATCTTGATATATTGTCTACCGAAATAGATCCTTCAATTTCAGAATCAATAATAAAAGAAACTATTGAGCCGACTATTATATGCAAGGGGCAAGTAGTCCGCAAAGCAAAGATAATTTTAATTAGCAATCATTAATTTACTATTATGGCAAATCAGCAAAATATTCAAATAGGGATAGATCTGGGTACGACAAATTCTTCCATTGCCATAAATAATAATGGCACAGTTGAGATCATCAAGAAGCCAGGCGGTGTTGAATATACACCTTCCGTATTCGGCTTTGATAAATCAAAAAATAAGGTGGTAGGTCAAAAGGCTTATGAGAATTTTTATAGAGGAACATCGGAAGATGAGATAAAAAATTATAAACCAGAAATTAAGAGATTGATGGGTACTTCAGAAACTTTCTATTTCGAGAGAGCTGATACAACTATGAATCCAGAGGAAATTTCAGCTGAAATTCTTAAGAGTTTAAAGGAGGATATTTTAAGAAAGTATCCAGATTTCACTACTGTGGCAGCTGTAATTACGGTGCCAGCTGCTTTTTCAGTATTGCAGTCTGAGGCAACCAAAAGGGCTGGAAATATTGCTGGGTTTAAGCATGTTGTATTGCTTCAGGAACCAATAGCTGCCGCCATTGCTTACGGATTTATAAATACTAAAAATGAAAATTGGTTAATATATGATTTTGGTGGTGGAACATTTGATGTCGCATTGATATCCTCTAAAGATGGTGCACTTTCTGTTCTTGGTCATAATGGCGATAATTTCCTTGGTGGCAAAAATTTTGATTTAGAAATTGTTGATAAGGTTATTGTGCCAAAGGTTTTAGAAAAATTTTCTATTAATAATTTTGATAGGGGAAATAAGGAATATCAAAGTGCTTTTTCTCAATTAAAATTTTTTGCAGAGAGGGCTAAAATTGAACTTTCTGAATATGAGAAGACCTCAATAGTCGTAGAAAATATTGGCAATGATGATAAAGGTGAAGAAATTTTTCTTACAATTGAACTTTCAAGAAAAGAATTTGAAAAGATTATAAGTGCCATGGTTGATCGCACCGTTGAGCTATCAAGGGAAACGCTCAAGGATGCTGGAATTAAAAGTGGTTCTGTCGCAAAGGTTATTTTTGTTGGAGGACCAACACAGATTCCATACATAAGAGAAAGGGTGGAAAATGATCTTAAAATAGTCGTCGATGTCTCGGTTGATCCACTTACGGTTGTAGCTAGAGGAGCGTGTATATTTGGAATTGGGCAGAAAATTCCAGGAGAATTTATTGAGAGTAATGAACAGAAAATTAAAAAAGGCGCATACGCCATAGATTTAAGTCATGAATCACTCACGTCCGACACTGAGGAGACAGTCGTTGGCATTATAACTGAGCTAAAGGATTCTCAGGAAGAATATTATATACAAATTCAATCTGACAGCGGAACATATAACGGTTCAAAAGTGAAACTAAAAGGCGGTAAGTTTTTTGATGCAGTTACCGTTGAGCCTAATAAGTCAAATATTTATTGGATATATCTTTTTGACAAAGACGGCAATTCTGTTCCTATTGATCATGATTCTTTCACTATCGTCCATGGTCTTTCAGTGGCAGGTGCACCGATGCCTCATTCAATTGGTGTAATAGTTGCTAAAAAAGATCATGTCCGTAATATTGCTGCAAATGTTTGCGACAGGATTTTTGACAAAGGTTCAATATTGCCTATTAAAAAAGTTTTAACTAGCTATAAGACTTCAAGAAAGTTAAAAAAGGGAGAGGAAAATAAACTCGACATTACCTTAGTAGAAGGAGAGTCTGATATTCCAGATCGTAATACCTATCTTTGTGAAATGGGAATTGATGGTAAGGATTTACCATATGACCTTCCAGAAGGTACTCCTTTGGAATTGACTGTTGAAATGAATGAGTCCCGAGAGGTCTTTTTGACCGCTTATATTCCCTTAATTGATCTCACCGTAAATGCACGTTCGACAGCGCAAGATGAGACATTGGAGGTTAAAACTATCGAATATGATTTAAAAATTCAAACAGAAAGAGCACAGGCAGTTTCCGAAAGTTGCTCCTCTGAAGAAAAAAACAAACTAAACAACACGATTCATTCAGTATCCAATAGCTTGAAAAGTGCGCATATTGATGAGGATGAAAAAAGGAAAGCAAACAAGCAGCTGAAGGATTTAAAAATGGCTATTGATAAGCTTGAAAAGGAGAAGGAAATGCCTCAATTGGTCAAGGAATTTAATGATAGTGTTGAAAATACGCAAAAAATAATCACTGAACTCAGTGAGGATAAGGATAAGGTTCAACATGAAGAGCATTTAAGAAAAATGAAAGAAGAAGGGGAGAAGGCTATAGCTGAAAATGATAAAGTTCTTTTAATCCGTGTTAACGAACAAATTATTGAACTTGGTGGCAAGGCTTTATTTTCAAATCCTGCAACTTGGGTTTATCAATTTAGGCAGATTACTGATAGTGACAAGAAGTTTATAAACGAAAAAGAAGCAAGTTATTATACAGAAAAAGGTAGACGCGCAATAGAGCTCGGTGACGTTGAGGAATTGAAACGTTGCGTTCACAACCTATTACTATTATTGCCATCAGATGAGCAAGAAATAATGAAAAGTAATCTTTCTGGTATAACACTTTAAAATATATGTCAGCAATACTTAAAAACAACACTTATCATATCCTCGGATTGGACACATCGGCTAGTGAGAAAGACATACTTAAGCGTTCAAAAGAAATAATTAATCGCCTTAAGGTTGATGAAACTCCTGATTACGATTTGGACATAGGTCTTTTTGAGAACTTCCGAACTGAAGAATCAGTAAGAGATGCTCTGCAAAAACATCAAGCTCCTAAAAAACGAATTAGGGAATATTTCTTTTGGTTTCAAATAGTTGATGGTATCGATGAGAAGGTATTGGGTATGCTTAAGCTAAAAGATTATCCAAATGCTATTAAAACTTGGCGAGATGCATCTAATGGCCAAAGCACAAAGGCTTTCTTTTATAAAAAGAATCTCGCTATATTATATTGCCTTATACTTTCCGCTGAGGATAACAGAGATTATCTAATGAATTCTCTTATCGCATGGAAAGAATTGATTGATTCTGATAAATTTTGGACTTCATTTGCTAAGGTTTATAAACTTCATGATGAGCAGACAGCGAGTGTGGATATTATATCTGATTTCAAAAAGCATGCAGTGGAATATTTAGCGGACATATATACGGAGCTGCATTATATTCATAAAAATAATGATTATATAAATGAATTTCAAAAAGTTTTCTCAGTAAAGGGTGACAAAATTGAAAAAAATGTTTTGGCGCCAGCTTATAAATCAATAAATCAAGCCGTTGAGGAACTTGAGAAAATGGAAGTCAGTAAGGATGGCATATTTGACAAGGAGGAGTCAGAAACAATTAAACGACTAGTCGTATCTATTCAGCAAGAGCTGAATAATTTAATTGACTTGGGGCTTTACAATGATAGTCAGACAAAAATAATGCGTGATCGTTCCGCTAATGCCTTGCGAAATATTGTTTTGGATATACACAATAACTTAAATGAACTTGATAAATCCCAGGGACTCTTGGAAATAGCTATTAAACTTGCGGGTACGGAAAGTTTAAAAAATAAACTTAATGCCGAGCTTGAACAAATCCAAAAAAATATTTCTGATGATACTGAGAATTCAGTTGTGATAGAAGTCCCCGGAACATTCAAAAGCGGTAGTGTTGTTTTTAAGAATAACTTTTTTGAATATGATAATAAGAGAGTATTCTTTAAGGATGTGGTAAGTGTGTCCTTTGATTCAACCGCAACAACCACAAGGGTCTATGGTGTGCCAGTTTCAACCTCATATAAATATAGATGGTCTGTTGTTTCTGATAAGGAAAATATAGCAATCTCTCTTTCTGCCAGCAAAGCGGAGAGTAGGCAAAAGGATGTTTGGGTTAAATTGGTTGGGCTTGCGTCTAATTTGATTGAGCCACTTATTGTTAAAAGAATTGTTGACCAATTATTTAATCGTGGAGAATCTGTAAAAATTGGCGATATTGAATTTACAAAGCACGGATATTCTAAGATTAAATTTAAATTTTTTGGTGAAAATGAGAAGTTGATGGTCTATTGGACAGATAATATATATATTCCAAAATTACATCAAGGTGCAGTAATTTTATGGGAGGATGATAATGGGAAGAGCAAGCAGTTTTCTACTATTTCAATGTCCATTCCTAATGCGGTTGTTTTACCTGAGCTTGTACAGGCTTGCTACGACAATCGAGAAAAATAATACATATGAGAGAATCAAAAGACCATATCAACATCGATCTCGGATTTCTAGATAAAAAGGAGCCGTTAAGGGTTTCCCATGAGGCAAAAGTTTATTCTGGAGAAACACCCAATTCTTCAATGCCAGTCAGTAGCGGTTCTACGTATAACTGGAAAAAAATAATTATTATTGGGGGCGTAGTGTTATTTTTTATAATTGTTGGAAATTTGGACAATAGTTCGAGCACCAGTTCTAGCGCATCAAGTTCTGTTAATACGGATAATAGTGTCACAGTAGGAAAATATAGTTGTTCTTCATATAACGCAAGTAAGGCAGACTCATTAAAGCCAAGTGATTTCACGAATAGTCAACTTGATATTGAAAAGCAAAACTTAGACAGAAGGTCGCAAGCCATGAAGGTGTCAGCAAGTTCAATAGATGCTGATTACGTTAATGAATATAGTCAGGCATCAATAAATTCACATAATGCCAAGGTGGACAATTACAATACCACGCTAAATACTTTAAAGAGGGATCTTCAATCTTTTGATACAAAGACAAGTCAATTCAACAACCAAATCGACGCTTATAATAATTTTTTAGATAAAAATTGTACAAAAAAATAACGAATTTTAAACAAATATGGAAAATCAAGAAAAATTGAAGATAGACCTGGATTTTTTGGATGAGGGCAATATACCTCATGCTGCTAAGAAGGAAGATCGGGAGAAAAATAATACTGAAGAAAAACTGAATATAGGTGAAAGCTTATCGCCAAAACCTTGGATTCGTTATTGGGCAAGATATTTAGATATCATTATGTTTTCTTTTGTCTTTGGTATAATTTTGAATGAGGTCAACCCTTCAATTCTAAAAGAAACAGATATAGTTTTAACAATCATGATATTGTTTGTTTGGATTTTCGTAGAAGCTATTTTGTTGAGTTCATGGGGAAAAACTCCCGGTAAATGGCTTTTAAAAATAGACATAAAATCTGATAATGAAGAAAATATTACATTTTCAAATGCTTTAAATCGCAGTTTTGCAGTTTGGTTTAAGGGGTTGGGTTTTGGTATACCAATTGTTGCTTTTTTTACTCAGATATCTGCATATAATAGTCTAAAAAATAATGGAATTACTTCTTGGGACAAGGATAATCATTTCACTATTTCACATGGGAAAATTGGAGCTGGTAGGATAATTTTATCAATAATTATTTTTATAATATTTCTTTTCCTTATTGCATCATAATAAGGTTAACATTTGAAACATATGACCACACCAATAAAGCCAATTCTTTATAATGGATTCCAGATTAGAGAAGATATAAGTATAAAAAATAGAGTAGAAAGAATATTTTTTACAGAAGTTTACCTGCTATCAAATGACAAGTATTTATATTTGTTTATGAATATAAATCCGAGTGAGATTGTTGATCGGGGAAAAAAATATGACTTAATAACTATAGACCACGAAGGAAAAAAATATCTAGGGGTAATCATTGCCGAACATTCGTACGAGAAAATGACAGACATCATAGACGACCTTACAATTTTAAAAGGCTTTGATTGCGTTGCTGGCATGAAAGAATTAAAGTCATTACTTATCAGTGATGTTATTGGTCCACTGTCTAATCCAGAGAAATATAAAAAATTTAAACTATCTATTCCGAATGGTATTTTATTATATGGACCTCCAGGTTGCGGGAAAACATTTATTGTAAAAAAATTATCAGAAGAGCTTGGATATAATTTTATTGAACTTAACCCCTCATCAGTTTCAACTTCATTTGTTCATGGAGCTGTTGGAAATATTGGAAAAGTTTTCGAAATGGCTAAATTGCAAGCTCCTTCAATAGTATTTATTGATGAAATTGAAGGATTGATTCCCAAGCGCGAAGAATTATCTTCTTCTGCCGATATTAAGAAAGAAGAAATAAATGAATTCTTATTGCAACTTAACAATGCTGGCGAAAACAAAATTTTAGTTGTTGGCGCAACAAATAGACCTCACATGATTGACTCTGCTATTCTTAGATCAGGAAGAATGGATAAAAGAGTCTATATATCTGCTCCCGATTTCGACGCAAGAAGGGATATGCTCAAGATGTGCCTCGCTGGAAGACCATTTGACAAGGATATTAATTTTGAAAAATTAGCAGAAATGACAGATAAATATGTTAGTTCTGATATTGAACTAATTATCACGGAATCGGCAAGAATTGCAGTTGCTAGTGATAGTAATATGATTGATGAAAAAATGATTACTGCGTCGATTCAAAAGTTTAATCCATCTATTTCAGCGGAAGAGATTGAATATTTTGATCAATTTAAAAGCTTAGAGAGATGGTAACTTATTAGCAATAAAATGATGCGGAATAACTTCTATAATTTTTTTTAGCAATAATTGTTTTCCTGAGTATTTTTATGGCATAATTTATTAAAAAGTAATATGAAAAAAATAATTCGTAAGAATAATTTGTGGATTGCATTGCTTGTTTTTATTTGCGCCAAGTCTGCACCGTATTTAATTCAGGGTTCTTTCGGTGTATCTATAGCTGCTTTCTTTGAGATAGTTGCTCTTGTGTATTTAATTTTTGGCATAATTGGGTACAGAATAAATGATAAAAAAGAAAAAATTTATAAATATTCAATTGTGGGTGTAGTTTTTATTGTTATTGTGATTGGCGGTAATTTTTTGAGGTATGAAGGTTTAAGCAATGTAAACTCTTCTCCGAAATTGATTATTAAAGAGCCACTAGAGGGAGCAGTTGTAAATGGAAGCACAACGCAGGTGCTTGGACTTACTGATAAGGATACATTGGTAAACATCAATGGCAAACCAATTTTATTAAATGAAAATGCAGAGTTTAATGAAGAAATTACCTTGAATAGAGGCTCGAATACTATTATTGTTAAGGTTCGAAATAAATTTAACAAGGAAATAACTAAAACAATTTCAGTTAGCGCAAGTTTTTAATAATCATGAAAATTGAGTAGTTAATATTTTGCAATTGTTGATTTAAACGGAAAAGCGTGTTATTATTAAAATATAGTTAGTTGAATTGACAATTTGACCCATAGTGCAAGGGTAATTGCACCACATACTTCTCCTTGTTTTAATGGGGTAGGCAACTAGGGAAATCTGCTAGGGGCTAGATGAAATATTGTGACTAATCGTAAAGCGGTTGGGAGATTTCATTCAATAGTGATATTGGATATAATTTCTTAGCCGCTTTTTTTGTTTCAAAAAGCGTAAAAAACTAATCAATTAATAAATAAAAATATGAAGTATTCAAAAAAAATTCAAGAATTATTAAACAAAGCACATGATGTAAAAGGTATGAGTTTGCATGATTATTGGGATGAATATGAAAGATTGTTACCGATCGCGCAAAAAATTGTTAAAGAAAGAATTAAAGGAGAGAGAAAGGGATTGCAAGGGGAGATGAATTACATGCACTCATTTAGAGTTAATGAAATGGTTAGCAAGCTTCATCATTGGGATGATCCTGATCTGGAGCTGTTTCTGGCAGCACTCTTGCACGACATCGTGGAGGACGGAAAAACGTCATTCGAGGAGTTGGTCGAGCTTGGTTTTTCTAGAAGAACTATTGAATTGGTTTATCTTTGCACTCATGATGAAAAAATAGAAAATAAGACTGAAAGATGGACGCTTATGATTGCCAGATTAATAGAAGCTAAAGACGAAGAGGCTTGGTTTATTAAACTTGTTGATTTGGCAGATAATTTGAGACAGTCAAGGGGATTAACTGAGGAAAATCGTAAATTCATGACTGAAGTCAAGGCACCATTGATGTTACGACTTACTGAGTGGCTTTGTGGATATTCATCGAGATATCATTCACACCTGAAAAATGTCATTGAAATGTTGTAGGATTGTTTTAGGGATGAAATTTAGTACATTTCCTTTTAACTTTAATGAGTATACAATATTAATGTAGCTAAAATGTTGATATAGGGGATATATCGTTAGTTTAAAATAAATATATTTGGAAAGTTTTAAAATCGGGTTTAAAATTATTTGAAAAAAATGAATTTATATCTAGATATTGATGGTACAATTATGACAAAACAAGGATGCAAAGAGGCAAATCATCTCTTCGAATTCTTGTCTTATGTCGTTAAAAATTATGATTGCTTTTGGCTGACTAGTCACTGTAAAGGTGATTCTTCAACCGCTCTCGAGTATATTCAAGATAAGGTTTCAAGAGAATCTTTTGAGATATTAAGAAAATTCAAGGCAACAACTTTTGAACTCTGGAAAACTGAAGGAATAGACTTTAACCAAGAGTTTATATGGCTTGATGATTACGCTTTTGATGGAGAAAAAGCAATGTTAGAAAAAAATGGCGCACTGCAAAATTTGATTCAGGTGGACCTGAGAAATAACCCAGATCAATTAATAGAAATTATTAATATTTTACAATAACTTAAATGAAAAATTTTTTAAACAAAAATATTTTGGTTATTGGGTCTACTGGTTCGGGAAGGTCTAATTTTATTGATAAATTAATAACGAGTTACTTAATTGAAAATAATCCCGAAGACTGCAAGCTTCTATTGATTGATCCCAAAAAAGTTAATTTTGGACAATATGATGGGATCGCGCATCTACTTTCTGATGTTATTAGTAGTCCATCAAAAGCTAAAAGTGCATTTAAATGGGGCTGGGGAGAATCACTGAGGAGACTCAAGGCTGTTGAGAATTTAGGTGTTGATTCTGTTTATGAATATAAGCATGACAAAGAATTTAGAAATAATTTTCCTGAAATCATCATTATTATAGAAGAACTTACTGATTTTATAGTTTCCGATAAGAAATTTTTTGAAGATTATATCAAAAAAATAACGGCATTATCTGACATAACTGGAATTTATATTGTTGCAGCAACTGCGAGATCTATTCCAGATGTGGTAACTAAAAAAATAAGAAGTAGTTTTTTGGAAAGGGTGGCTTTCAGACTTTCAACCAAAGAAGAATCCGTTTTAGCTATATGTGAGGATGGAGCTGAAAAATTGGATAAAGCTGGTCTATGCTTAGTAAAGAATCTTATTGATCTAAAGACTCAAAAAATACAGATGCCCTATATTAGCGAAAAAGAAATAGTGGAAGCTGTAGAATTAATAAAAGAAAAATATAGCGATTTTCAAATATTAATGAATGCTAAAGACTCAGCAGAGGAAAAAGCTGAGGATATTTTATATGCTGAAGCTATGAAAGCGGTTGTAGAGAATGGCAAAGCATCACCAGCCTTATTGCAGAGAAAGTTACAAATTGGATATTCTCGCGCTGCACGATTGATGGATATACTTGAAGAAAATGGAGTGATTGGAGAGGCTGATGGTGCAAAACCAAGGGAAATTTTAATTCAGAAATAAAAATAAATACAAATGGCACAAGTTTTTGGAGAAAGAAGTGAATATCTCATTAAAGGGGATCGTAATAATTTTATTGTCGCCTCTGTTTTTGTATTTATAATTATTTTATCAATATTTTTATATTGGGCATCATACTTTAATGCAGTAAATAAAGCAGACATCTCACTGCTCGCAATTTTATTTGTAATTGTGGTGTTTGTTTCCAAGTTCATAGGCGAGAGGAGTCTCAATAAATCAAATACGTTTGAGCTTGGTCGGAGTGGTGAATACGCTGTTTGCGATGAGCTCAAAAGATTACCAGACGAGTTCTTTGTATTTCAGGACGCTAAAATAAGCAGTATGGGGAAATCTAATATTGATTTTATTGTTGTAGGGCCAACCGGACTTTTTTATATAGAAGCTAAGAACCATCCAGGTTGGATATATTTCAATAAGACTAGTAAGCAACTAGAAAGAGGATATAAGTTTTTTGAAAACAATTTTATTATTAGAGCAATAGATGGAGCATGTAAACTAAGGGCGTATATTGTAGAAAAAACAAGGCTAGAGTATTTGTATGTAGATTCCTTATTAGTTTTTTCTAATCAAAAGGCACAGTTGAAATTTAAATCTGATGTCGTTCAAAATTTGGATATTATAAAAATGGAGTCAATGAATGAGTTTATTATAAAAAATGAGCGAAAATTATCTGTTGAAGAAATTGCTTTAATAAAAAATGAGTTAAATGAATTAATTTTAAATAAGTAAACACCAATGGTTCATTCTTTTTATTAGTAAAGGTGAGATAGGATTTAAGATGTAGTTAAATTATTTAATTATTATTATAAAATATTATGTTCAAAAGAATTTTTGAAAAATTTTCTCTAAAAGCTGCTGAGAAGCAATTAGAGGATTATGTACAAAAAGTTTTTATGCTTACACCTGAAGAGAGGGGTGTGCATTTGGCTTATGCTTGTTTATCTTTGCAGCACTTAATTGAAGAATCTGATATAGATATTGAAAAAATTTTAAACACCAAAGAAGACATTTATGGCGGTGAATTATCAGATTTAGTCCTTAAGACAAATAGGTTGTTGAAGGATTATAATCGCGCAGGCGAAATGCAGGGAGCTGCTGGAACAAAAGTGTGGAACGAAGTTTTTCGCTGTCTTATTTATCCAGAATTAACAAATTATGGTAAAGAAATATGGGGCTATCTTTCTGGTGCCCAGCAAGAAGCCGTTAATCATATGGTTCTTTTGGAGGAAAATTTTGAACAAAAAGGACGAAGTGAATATGCTTTAAAAATAAAGAATGCAAGGAAATGTCTATCTTTAATTCCGGCTCGGTTCAAATAATTTTTTGTCTTTGTTGCTATTCCAGCTAATTTGAACATTAAACATCAAAAAACAACGCTTTTGGCGTTGTTTTTTGGCACTTGGTTATCAGGAGCGTATTGGGTGCTTTTGAGCCCTCTAGGTCTCTCGATACTAAGTATTGGTGGTTGGGGATGAGGGATTCGAACCCCCGCATGCATGGATCAAAACCATGTGCCTTACCGCTTGGCTAATCCCCAGT
>CAZAJN010000088.1:0-1634 GCA_964485555.1 uncultured Bdellovibrionales bacterium | reverse complement strand
ATTCCGCTCCGCTACATTGGGACATCGCATACCCGCGCACGTTGTCGGAAATATTGCTCTTTTAAAACAAATACTTTTAGGAAGCTAGATAATCAAAGGAGGATGTCATGAGCCAATTAAACAATGGTCAGAAGCGTGTAAACATTTCACCTGTATCATCAGCACTTGCAATCTCGTGCTTGAAGGAAGCTTTTGAAAAAGACAAAACTGGCAATGAAAACATTGTCGTCAAACCAACTGAATCAAAGTAAATCTGCTTTCACTAGGGGATATGAAAATATCCCCGCTTCCTAAAAGTATTTGTTTTAAAATGCAAAAGAGCAATACATCCGACAACTAACTATATCCCTGTCAAGTACTTCATTCATGCAACGGTTGAAGTACTTTTTCTTTTATCTTCAAATGGCACTCCACTTTTCCAAACAGCATAAATTACATGCGCCATTTTGTTCATTGTGGCGCACAGTGCAACCTTGTATGGTTTGCTCTCGCTTCTTTTGGATTGAAAAAAATCTCTAAATACATTGTCATGTAAAACTGCCACAGAGCAAGCGTTATACAGCCTTGTGCGCAAGATTTTGTTGCCACGCTTGGAAATATATCCCTTGCCATGAATCGAGGTTCCACTGAGATGTACGCGCGAATCCAAGCCAATGTAGGCGACCATCTTTTTTGGATGCGAAAATCTTGAAACATCATTAATTTCAGAAATGAAGCTGACGGCAGTAATTGGACCAACACCAAAGATACTTTGCAAAAGTTCTTGCTCATCTTTTCGAAATTCTTTCAATTCTTTCTCTAATTGTTTAATTTCCAAGTCTACAACTTTAATCAATCTCGCGTTAGACTTTGAGATGGTGACCCCAAGATTTTCTTCTTTATATTTTACGCAGTCCTGTTTGCGATTTAGGGTATTTTTCATGGTTGCCAGGGAATCACGTTGCCTGACTAAACTTTTGATCGTGAGTGTTTCAGCTGTATCAATGAATTTGTATCCCGCCTTATTAGCCGTGCAATATCTTATCAAGCCAGCGTCCTTCTTATCATTTTTCACTCGCCTTAAACTAATTTGATTCTGTTTCTTAACAATCAGTGGATTGATGACATTCACACAAAATCCAGATTTGCTCATGTTAAAAGACAGGGGTAGATGGTAGACACCTGTTGATTCAACTCCAATCACAGTTTCATCTTTTTTGAAATCATGAGCATCGAGATATTTTTCAAATGTTTTGATTCCTTTCGTGTCATTTCCAAACAAAATTGATTCCCCGGATTCCTCAAAACAAGCATAAAAATCCTTTTTGCTGATATCCACACCAATATATCTATTCATATGGTTGATTTTTGTTTTATTTAAGGTAAAATGAACTAAGAGAAAAGAAGAGAGGAAAAGAGAATAGGGCAGTAGGTTGTCGCCTCTTCGTCAAAGCAAAAAGCAGGTTCATTTTTCATACGAAGTAATTCTTTCAAAAAAGAATTCTTCAACTAACTTATCCGCTTTCTAAGCTTTGCAAAGAGGCTACAGGTTAGGCGACGGGATATCAAGAAGATTCCCAACACGGCATACGTAGTGCCCCTCAATACTATTATATCAAATAGTATGAATTCATTATATGAACTCGGCTTATGCG
>CAZAJN010000087.1:0-2948 GCA_964485555.1 uncultured Bdellovibrionales bacterium | reverse complement strand
AATTGTGATGGCTGCGCCCAGTATGCAATTCCGCTAATCACTACATACCACACGTATTCACAATAGACCAAAATTGTAAAGCTACTAATAATGCGGAAAATCTTGGACAGCTTCTTAGGCATTAGCTTTTCAGCTTCTTAGCCTAATTCTGACAAATGTTTTCAGCACTATTTGAAGATAAAAAAAACTCACTTTCCTAGTGAATTTCGAGGCACACATAAAAGAGCTCCCGAACTCACCCACTAAATTTTTGTCTCATTTTTTTGCTCAAGATGTTTTTTTCTTAGAACATTTTTTTTGGACGTAAATCCATGATAACAGAAACAAAATATGTGTCAAGCTTTTAGTAGCAGTATTTTTATGTTATTTTTCAAAACGCAAAAATTTGCTTCAGATAAAGCAAATATAGAGCGAAAATTCTCATTTTAAAGTGGCCCAAATTCCCCATTTTTAAACCCTCTGATCCCAACTATCCACAATAAACATTCAACTTATATTATTTACGCATTTTTTCACTGAAATTTTTCAGCATTCGAGAGGCTTCCTCTTGTCCGCCAAGCCCAAATGCCAGACCTATCGCCAGTGAAACTGCACCAATAATTCCGATCGCCAGCGAATTAATAAGCGCAGGTGCGATTCCAAGCTGAATAAGCGCCGCCAGAGTTCCAAAGATAACTATCGCCCATTTGGCCAGCGAGGAAACTACATGCGATTGAAACTTGCTATCCGCGATAGCTTGACTGTCCATCACTAACTGCGAAACGTATCTGGCCAACATGAGAGCCACGGTCATAATAATAACTGCGACAACAATGTTCGGAATATACATTATTATATTATTCAAAAAAGCTGACAGTTGCATGAGTCCAAGTGTCTCCGATGCTGCAATCAAAAAAACAAAGATCAAAAACCATCTAACAACTTCCCGTAAGATCACCGAGGCCTTAACCTCATGTCCTGGGCGACCCTGGATCTCATGCTGGACTGTTGCAATCACATTATCAATGCGCAATGCCCTTATCAGCTTTTCAACGAGCTTAGCGACAATGGCTGCAATAATAAGTCCGACAACAATGATGATTATTGCCCCTATCAATGCCGGCAAGAATGAAAAAAATCGAGAAAGCAAATCTCCGAATGCATTTACAACGGCTTGTCCTTGGTTTTGAATCTGGTTCATATTTTTATGAAAATTATAAGTATTTATAAATATCTACAATAATCAGTTATCAATATTACAAAACATCTCCTGATCAAGGGAGATGTTTTGTAAAAAATCTAATCACTAAAAAATTATCATCGAGAAACCTCACAGATTTGACCCGAGCCACACCAGTCAATGTCATCGCCTACACCCATGGATCAAATTTGCAATGCCTCACTAAGCATCTATCCGGATCTAAAGGAGTTTCAAATTACGTTTAACGTGATACTTCGAATATTTGATCGGAATAAGTATACGGACTGCCGTCGCACCAACCAACATCAGTGCCGTGGGGGTTGAATTTATAATTTTTTACCGCACAACGGTCTGGATCAGAAGGACTTTCCAATTGAGCGGTAAGATCATATCTTTGACCATCTGTCGCAACATTTCCATAAGCAAATGTATAATGACCATCAACCCATGGACCATCTAAATTATTAATTGGATCCACTGGCAAACTCCCAACCTCGGCGGCAAGCGCTGGAATCCAATTTGCGCCACCCGAACTATAAACATAACAATTGACAATTGCGCAGCCACCTGCTTGAGGATATCTGCCATGTGAAGCGTAATATACCTCCAATGCGCTTCTAATGGAAATGAGCTGCATTTTTCTTTTTGCATCTCTTGCTTTTATCCTCGCACCACCGACATTAATCAGAATTGTGCTCGCCAAAATACCAATAATTGCAATAACAATCAAAAGCTCGATAAGTGTAAATCCTTTTTCCCTGGTGCTCATTCTTTATATAAATATTATTGCACTATTTTCGATCCGTAATTTCTTCCCTGATTTTCTTGAGAATCATTGCTGCCTCATCGCGACCACCCAGACCAAAAGCTAACCCCGCAGCCAAAGAAAGAGCCGCCACCAAACCGATAAAAAGAGTATTGACCAATGATGTTGCAATTCCAAGTTGAAGAAGCGCTGCCAAAAGTCCGAAAATCATGATTGACCATTTGATCAGAGTTGCCAACAGCGTTGCGCTCATCACGCCAGCAGCCTTCGTGCTGGAACGCACGATAGCGTACACAAGACTGCTCAAAAGAAATGCAATCGTCAAGACGATAGTGGCCACCACCACGTTCGGCAGATACATGATCACACTGTTTAGGAAACTCGTAACTTGCTCCAGTCCGAGAACATCAGTAGCAGCCATCAAAAAAACGAGAACCAGAAACCACTGCACAATTTTTCCTGCAAAACTTGATAGAGTCATTTCAATCCCATGTTCTCTAAGTTTTTCACTGATTGTCAGCCTTTCGATTGCTCCATCAATACGAATCGCCCTCACTATCCTTTCAACCACCTTTCCAAGCACAGAAGCCACCACCATCCCTAACAAAAAAATCAAAATTGCGCCCACTAAAGTCGGCATAAAATTTACAAATCTCTCCCACAGATTCAAGAGTGAATTAGAGATTGCTCCTCCCCATGTTTGAATAGGATTCATGATTTTGTTGGATAAAGTATTTTGTATAATGCATTTTGCCCGCCTCGCATCGACGAGCAATCGTCTTGGGAGTCGAGGCGGGTATAAATGCAAAATATCAACCTACTTTAAAATTAAAAATGATATTTGAAAATTATAATTATTTATCGGATCATACGCAATATGTGGTTCCATAGAAAATGGCTGCATTTTTTTGTTTTACTGTTTTCTTTTTGGCCAACAATTACGACAGTAATTCTTGAGTCCTTGACCATAGATCTCGGTCAAGGACGTGCTCAAAAAGGAAA
>CAZAJN010000086.1:0-18490 GCA_964485555.1 uncultured Bdellovibrionales bacterium | reverse complement strand
AAGCAATCATAGTTCCTCGATTGCGAGCGTGCCGAAAAAGGAAATAGGCAAATCAAAAAACATTACTTACTTTTTTCAAAACCATATATTGCGTATGATCCGAAATTTGACATTGAGATTTGAGATTTACGCAACAATTTAAAAAACATTCGACTTATTGCCGAATGTTTTTTAAATATTTTTGAAACTTATTTTATTTGAAGTTTTTCCTTCAATATTTGCAAGGCAGCTTCCATTTGCGGATCCTTTTGTGCCTCATGATCTTCATTTGTGAGATTAATCTCTTTGTCAGGATTGATCCCTTGTTCATTTATCTGTGTTCCATTTGGAGTAAGCCAACGCGCAACAGTAATTTTTACAGCTGTTCCTTGGGGCATGTCAATAAATTCCTGAACACTGCCTTTGCCGAAAGATTTCTTTCCCACCAATGTCACATTGTCAGGACGATTGTCCTTCAAAGCTCCAGCCAAAATTTCAGATGCGCTCGCACTTCCTTCATTTATTAGCACGACGGTTTCCATTGCGCTGGCAAGATCTCCGCCTCTGCTTAACATTTTTTTCTGAGTCTTATCGCCATTCTCCTCAATCACCACAACTTTGTCCTTTGGAAGAAGCTTACTGGCGATGACGATTGATGATTCAAGATAACCTCCCGGATTATTTCGAAGATCAATGATCAAGCCTTGTGATTTTTGGGTGCGAACCTTGTTGATCGCTTCTGCAAATAGCTTATTAGTATCATCTCCAAAGCGTGTAATTTCAATCACAGCCATGTTTTCCTTGAACTCAAGAGTCACGCTTTTTACATTTATCGTATCCCTGGTAACCGAAATATCTCTGGTATCCTGATCTCCTTCACGGAAAATTGTCAGCACCACCACACTGCCTTTTGACCCTCTGATGTGGTCCACCGCTTCTTCAATGTCCATCTCAGCCGCCACTGTGCCGTCAATTTTTATTATCTTATCGCCACTGCGAAGCCCGGCTTTTTCCGATGGCGAACCTTGCAAAGGTGCCACGATGGTCAAGATGCCGTTTTTTATTCCAAGTTCAGCTCCGATACCTTCAAAACTTCCGGAAATATCTTCTCCGAATTTTTTGTTTTCAGTTGGATCAAAAAAAGTCGTATACGGGTCACCGGTTGCAGCCAGCATCCCTTTTATTGCACCATAAAACAACACGCGCGCATCCAATTTGTCCGCTTCAACATATTTCTTCTCCAGCAAATTCCAAACGTCCCAAAATAGTGAGAAGTCTATGGTGCTATTTTTTTGCTGAGCATCGTTTTTCAATCTGACATCTTCCAATGAAATGGGCGCTTGTGAGGAAACATTTGCAGCCTCCAAACCGCTTTGATAGCCGAACCAAAAAATGACGCCAGCAACCAAAAACAAGGTCGGGACACTTCCCCAGCTTCTCTTTTTTCTTTCAACATGCCGATGGTTATTTTCAGGCAAAACACCTTTTTTTATTTCTTCAGTCATATCCGCTAATAGAAATTCGAACAGCCAACGGCCAATAAGAATTCTTGAATGATTTTTTTGTTAAATTAGCCAGCCAGCTTTTTTATCCTCAACCATGGATAGGCAAATCCTTGCCCCAAAATTTTCTAAAATATTTCAGACCGCTCGAAATATGTATCCACGTCATCTTATTGAAAAGAAGCGACCTGATAGCTCCGCCTTTCGCGCTGCCCTTCCCGTGATAGTGATGCATGCTGACAAGCGGATAGTAGAAAACTTTGAAACCATTTTCCCAAAATCTTCTGCACCAATCCACATCTTCCATATACATGAAGTATTGCGGGTCCATCAGGCCAACCTTTTCGACAGCCTCACGCGTGATCATCAGAGAACTGCCCATGAGCCAATCCACTTCTTTTGGAGTCTGATGATCATAATCGTTCATCAAGAACCAATCCAAATGTTTCTTGGCGAACGGCAACTTGCCAACAATCGTCCTGCGATAGACGATCGTCCAGGGCTTATAAAAACGAAAGCAAGATGGCTGAAGCGAGCCATTAAAATTGAGCAGCTTTGGTCCCACCATCCCAATTGATGAGTCCGATTGAATGAATCTCAACATCTCATAGATGGAATTTTCCGTAACAATGATGTCACCATTCAAAACAAGCAAATATTTGCCAGAGCTATTTTCAATCCCTTTTCGGACCATAGCTTGAAAACCGACATTATCCTTGAAAGAAAAGAAGGTCATGTCGGCAAAATTTTCCCGCATCATCATTTCCGTATCCTCTTGGGTCGCACTATCAGCTACAATCAATTCATACGAAATATTTTTCGCATGTTTGATTATGGAATCAAGACACACCTTTAGCATCTCCGGATTGCGGTAGTTTGCCACGATTATTGAAAGCTCCATGTGCGATTGTGAAATCAATTGATAAATAAATGATGCCAGTATCTCGTTAGCTTTTAGGACTTATGTCTGACTGCGCAGGCGCGATGAAGATGTTTTGAAATGCTTCATGAATCTTGTCGTAGTTGTCTCCGATCGGAAGCAGGATGTATCCAGTTTCAGGACGCTGCTCCGGATTATACAAAAGACCTTCGGCATTATTTTCCAAAACACGCTGTGACATCTGAGGATTGTTCATCTTACCTTGAACCTCATACAACCTCTTCATTTCCCAAGCTTGCAAGTCTGTTCTGATGTTGTTGCCGAGACTGTTGATCATCGCGTTGACCTTGCCGAAATCTGTCAATGTTCCCATAGACAAAGCCTTGTCCTTTATTTTTTGAATAACAATTTGTTGCCTCTTGGCTCTCTCGAAATCACTTGATGTCTTTCTTGAACGTGCATAGCAAAGCGCTTTTTCACCATTCAAGGTCTGGACACCGGCTGGCAATTTGAAATCTCCACCGCATTCAGTATTAGGATTGGTGCATAAAGGATAACTTACTGCCAAATATTTTGAACCGTCACTTCTGGTATGATATTTGTTTTCAAACTTTCCGGTTTTCTTTGTGAAAACATACGAATCACAAACGCGCTCCTCATTGAACTGCATCAATTCTTCAAAAGGTTGTTTCAAATCTACTTCAACTCCACCGACAGCATCCACCAAATCAGTGAAACCTTTGAAATTTATAGCCAAAGCGTAACCGATCTTTTGGCCGACAATTTCACCCACCACAGTCTTCATATCTTCCATCCCTCCACCTTTTCTCTTTTCTTCCCCATATGCGTAAACAGCATTTATTTTGCTGCTTGATGTGCTTTCAGGGTTCTTGACATAAAGATCACGAGGGATCGAGAACAAAGAAACTTTGTTCTCAGCTGGAACCACGCTTGCAACCATGATAGTGTCAGCCAGCAGCCCGCCACCAGAAAGTTTCTCACCTCTCATACCCAACAGCAAAATATTGATTCTTCCTTCCTTTTCACCTTCCAGTTCATCAGCCACTCCTGGAATGATATGAGTCAAACTTCCAATCACACTTCCGCCAGTTGAGATTTTGTCGAAAACACTTTCCGCTTTCCATGCAAAAGCTCCGCCAGCCAAAAACAACAAGACCGCTATAATAATAACGGGTTTGAACCATTTCTTTTTTGTTATTTTCCCAGCAGCTGGTTTGTGACTTCTGGTAAAAACCTGTTCATTTTCCATAAAGATTTCTTTACGCATCTAAACATTTAAGCATCTGAACAATAGCTGTTAGCTTGTTTCTGTGCTTACATGTTTCCATGTCTATATATTTTTTTAATATTCCGCTAATTATGCATCAAATCTTCGTAGATTGCAAGCATCTTGCGGGCAGATTTTTCCCAAGAAAAAAAGCTGACTCGACTGGAACCGGCGCAAATCAGCTTATCACGAAGGTCATTATCCATAGAAATATCATACAACTTTTTGGAAAAATCATCAAGACTTTCCACATCAAAATATAATGCGCCGTCCTGGCAAACTTCTTTCAAACTGGGAATATCCGAGCAAAGCACTGGAGCCCCCTGACTCATGGCTTCCAAGGGTGGAATGCCAAAACCTTCATATAATGACGGAAAAGCAAATACTTTAGCCAATCGAAAAATAGCAGGTTTGTCCTTTTCATCCACAAAACCGGGAAACATGACCTCACTTGTCAGCTTGTTTGCCTCAATCGCTTCATCTATGCCTGAATCAAAGTTATGAGCCTGCTTGTTTCCTCCAATCACAATCTTCATGTCACCCAATTCATTCTTAATCTTAGCGAATGCCTGAATAAGCATGGGGAGGTTTTTTCTTGGCTGCAACGTTCCTATATACAGAATGAAATTTTCGGGTAGGCCATATTTCTCCTTAACTTCCAATAGTTTCGCATCTGAGATGCCACCCTTCAAGAAATCGTCACTGATTGAATTGTAGTTATGCTCAACTTTCGCTTTATCGATTTTGTAGTATTTTATTATCTCATCCTGAGTAAACTTTGAGACTCCCACAATCTTATCTGCCCTTTTGATGCTGATCGGAATCAAGGTCTTCAAAAAAAGCAGGTCGGAAAACTTGATGAATTTCGGAAAGAAATTGAAAGATATGTCATGCACTATCGTGACAATTTTAACTTTTTTTGAAACAAACCAAGGAGTAATATATTGCGTATGATAGACATCGACAGGATTTTTTCGCAGATGTTTCGGAAGCATCCAAAAATTCCAACTAAACCTGTTAGGAGTTTCAAGGGATATGATTTTGAAATTTTCCTTTCCAACAATTCCAAGTTGCTGCGAAATTTCGCTCAGAACGTCTTCATCGGTAACATCAGTGAACAATTCAAATTCATGACCAGTTTCCAACTTAGCCATCTCCCTGACCAAATTAAAAATAACCACCTCATCGCCGGTCCTTTTTTTGCCTATCAATCTTATGTCCAAGCCTATTTTCATTTTTATATATTTAATTTGTTACTTATCTTGTGTCGGGATTTGGCGATTGTTACGTAGCATGTTACGTAACATGATACTTAACAAGTTTGTCATTCCCAGCTCGACTGGGAATCCAGCCTGTGTCAATATCCACAATCCGCATTTAACCTAGATTCCGGACCCGCTTCGACTCAATGAGACGACATTTCGTCTTTTAATATTTTTTTATCTTCAACATTTCCTGCTAGCAAGCTAACTGATATGCCAAGATATGTCCACACAAATCCTAAAAATATACCAGAATTGAAAAGATTCGGAATTATTATTGCAAACAGACCAAGAGCCACAAAAGCGACAGGAGTCTTATCCTTAATGCCATTGCTCAAATATTGTATTGAAGATTTTATCAGTATATAAGAAAGCAAAACAACCAAAGACAAAAATCCGACAATCCCGCTCCCCAGCCAAACTTCCAAGAAAATGTTGCTAGCATTGAGTCCTGCACCGCTTTCATCTTTGCCCAAAATATCCGAGATACTTCCCCATCCTATGCCGAATATGGGATTGCTTTTTATCTGCCCAATCGATTTTTCATAAATCTGGGCGCGGATTCCAACAGTCGGATCAGGCCGCTTTATTTCAAACACCTCAAAGTCCGCAGCTTTTTCGATTTCAATTTCTTCAAGATTTATGAACTTGCAACCATATTGAGTCAGTTCACCTATACTGCCGATAACACTTTCGGTTTTTAATAAAGTTCCTTGCTCACAAGAAACAGTGACCTTTTGCAATCCGCCCGTGCTCTGCACGCGATCAAATATCTGGAAATTTGTAAGCTGCAATGACACCAGCAGACTTATTGCGATTGAAATCACCACATATGAAGAATGCCGTGCAAATTTCTTCCACTTCCATTCTGAGAACTTTATTGATCCATTAGTCAAAATCATCTTCAAAAATCCGACAATCACAAAAGCTGCCCCCACCCACGCACTACGGGAAACGGTCAGCGTGAGGGAAATAAAAATTAAAAACAAGCCAAAATACAGAGCTGCTTGCTTTATGCATACCTTAGTCATCAGTAATCTGTCACCTGTCATCGGAAATTCCCTGACATGCTGCGATGACTTCTTACTTACAGCATAAATAATTGCAAGAACAGCAGCTAGCAAAAAAACTAAATATACCCCAAACCAATCCGGTTCAGTGAAAGTACCGTTCGGTCTTCCTGGCATGATTTCATACGAAACTCTGCCTGCCAAAAATCTTATGTTCTGCCAAATTCCATAGAAAATAACTACCAAGCTACTGCTCAAGAAAAATGGCGCAACCCGTTTGAGATCCTCAAATGATTGGACATAGATTCTGGTCAAAAAATATAGCGCAACGAAAGATGCAGCCACAATGGATTGTTTGAAACTGACCGCTCCATTCAAAGATCCGATACTGCTCAACATTCCCGCTAATGCGAAAATTAATGGCAATGCGTCATACCATCGCCATTTTGGAAAAGGAAAAGCCAGCCGTTTTGTGGAAAATTGGATCGCCAGCGAAATGATGGTGATTATTCCGAAAAATTGATATGGCCTCAGCGACAACCCGATTGACGCAGGCGCAAGATTGATATTCTCCAGAGCTAATGTTCCAACAAAAAAAGCAAAAGTCCAACCTGGCCTGTACAGTCCAAGCACCATGGCCAGCAAGAAAAAAAATACGAAGTCGCTGACAGTGTAGAATGGCAGCAACCCGACATTGGAAAACCAAATGGCAAAAATAACCAAAATAACATTAGCCACGACAAGATACAACTTAGTTGTATTAATTTTCAATTCCAAAATCAAATTTTTAACTAATTGAAATATTTCCATTTTTTTAAGACTTACGCATTTGAAATAAATTCCGCTTTTTATTGGTATGCACATTTCCTCTTTCGGCACGCTCTTGATCAAGGAGTTAATGATCAAGAGCTAAGACCTCGCTCTCGCTCGCTGTTGCCTCAAAAGAAAAGCGCATACCAGTTCATTATCTTTCAATCGCTTCGCAATTTTCTACTCCGCCAGCCGGCGGGCTAATTCCTAACACCTAATTCCTGTTCCCTACTTCCTGCCTTATTATATTTATGATTTTTTCAATAAATTTATCCCATGAAAAATGCTTGGCTCGTTCGAAACCCTTGATTGAGAGCGCGGCCTGCAAATGATTGTTCATGAGAACGTTCTTGATAACCATTGCCAAATCATCGACATCCTGCGGATCGCAATACAAAACGCAGTCAGCCCCGACTTCAGGAAGTGAAGATGTTTTTGCAGTGATCACGGGAACTGCCTGATTCATAGCTTCCAACACAGGAAGTCCAAATCCTTCATAGAGTGAAGGATAGACAAAAACAGAAGCATTATGATAGAGAGCCGGCAAATCCTCCTGCTGCACATATCCGAGTAGAACAACATCATTTTCCAGCCCCAACCCCTTAACCAAAGATTCGGCATCACAAACCAGCGGAGCCAACTCCGGCATGAGCTTCCCCGAGATGACCAACTTAGGCAGCCAACTGGCGCGACCATAAGATTCCAACAAGATCTTATAAGCCCTGAGAACGTTTTCAGTGTTCTTTCTGACTTCAAGACCTCCGCCATTCAAGATGTATCCTGGCTTCAATTTATATTTTTCAAGCATCAAAGACTTACTTTCCTCGCTCAACTTCTCCTTATATATCTCATCTACGTCAATATATGCAACGGAAATTTTGCTGGCTTCAATTTCCAAATGCTGTATCAGATCCTTTTCCGTCCTATGTGAAACAGCTATGATCTTGTCCACCCTTCTAATTGCTCGTTCACTCAGGTATTGATAAACTTTTTTGCGCCAGTTGTTCAGATAGGCTGGAAAAATCCTGGGAATGATGTCATGCACAATCATCAGGTGCTTGGTTTTCGTTTTATTGCGTAACAGACTACGTAACACAGTGGGACACTGATAGAGACTCAGCAAAACATCGCATTCATCCTTTTTGATTTGAGCAGGAAGCGAAAACATTTCCCACAATATTTTTCTGATGAGGTCATCGCGTTTCCAGACTGGCAGAAAAACTTTTTTTATAAAATTTTCCGGCAATTCGAAATCAACGTCCTCTTCGAGATAAAGAATGACTTCCATGTTTGGAATTTGAGATTTAAGACCTGCCTGCCGGTAGGCAAGGTTTGAGATTTCAATAAATTTTTTAAGAAAATTTATTGTCACCTGTCCTATCCCCGTATTTTGTTTGCGCAAAAAAGATGCGTTGATTCCTATTTTTATCATATAAAAGAATTATACATTATGATGGAGAATAAAAAAAGGCGCTGGTGAACTTCCACCAGACGCCCGCATGCACTCACGTCGCTGACTTCATCATCAAAGACAAAGACGTAGAGTGTTCCGAAAAGAACAACCAGCAGCAGGACAGCCAAAATAGACATATACACCTTCAGTATCATTCCTGGCACCTCTTTTTTGCCCATACCTTCCTCCTTGGAAACGTTTTAATATGTACCTGACAAATATTAGCGAAAAAGCGCCAACGTCAGCATCACGGAATAATATCCCATGGCTGATATCATTGTAACCATAATTAGCGGAATTGCAATATGAAAAGCCATTTCACCTCTGTCCATTTTTTTATGCATAATATTTTGGTAACATTTAAGTTGATTGGAAATCATAGCGCAATTTGTGTTTTTTGTCAAGCGTGACTATTTGGCATGTTGCCTTGTAAAATCACACATTATGCTTTAAAATAAAAGTTATTAAATCATGGCTTACGCAATTACTAATTTTTTCTTTATGGTCCATATGCAACGAGAGCGAATCGGAGCATTTGAATAATGAATATCTTTAGAACTTACGCGATTGGCATAGTTCATACAAAATTGTTTTTTTGCGGCTTCCGGGTGAGTGAAGCGAACGAAAGGCAAGTAAAAAAATAATTCTGTATGAAACCTCACGGCGTAAACGCGTAACTTCTAAATTTATTCAAAAGCGTGCTAGAAAGGAAAAGTTGAGTAAGTGCGTAACTCCTATAAATATCAAAAAATAATCCACATGGAATCAACAAAAAAATCAGTTTGCATCATCGGTCTTGGGTATGTCGGTCTACCATTGGCAGTCCAGTGTGCGCTCAAGGGTTATAAGGTATACGGACTGGAAAACGATACGGAAAAAAATGACCTCATCAATTCAGGCAAAAGCCCTATTAAGGAAGAGTTTCTCGAAAAAAATCTTCCGAACATTGAGCTTGTCGCTACCAATGATCCTTCAGTCATCAAGAAATCAGACGTGGTTATTGTCTGCGTGCCAACTCCAGTCGATGAAACATTCATGCCTGATCTGGAACCAGTAAAAATAGCAGCCAGAACTATCACGGAAAATCTTAACCCCGGACAGCTGGTTGTCATTGAATCAACGATCAATCCAGGTGTTTGCGAGGAAGTTGTGGAACCTATTTTTGCTGAAGCTGGACTGAAAGTGGGTCAAGACTATGAACTCGCTCATTGTCCGGAACGCATCAATCCAGGTGATCCGAAATGGAGCGTGACCAACATTCCACGCGTAGTTGGTTCCTTCAATGAAAAAGGATTAGCCATTGCAGTGGCTTTCTATGAAGATGTCATTGATGCAACCATCATGCCCATGAAATCAGTTCGTGAAGCTGAAGCTACCAAGATTATGGAAAATTCTTTTCGTGACATCAATTTAGCCTTTGTTAATGAATTGGCAAAATCTTTCGACAAACTTGGAATAGATGTTGTGGATGTCATCAAAGGAGCATCCACCAAACCATTCGCCTTCATGCCTCATTGGCCAAGTCGCGGAGTTGGCGGACATTGCATTCCGGTTGATCCATACTATCTGATTGAACGTGCCAAAGCTTCCGGCTTTGATCATGAATTTCTAAAAATTGCTCGCAAGGTCAACAATTCGATGCCAGAATATACTGTCGAACTTCTTCAAGATGCGCTCAATAAAGTCAAACTCCCCCTCAATGGAACAGTAGTGGGACTCATGGGAATTTCTTACAAAGCAAACATCGCAGATCTCAGGGAATCTCCAGCACTCAAGATCATCAAACACCTCAAACAGCATCAAGCAGAAGTGCTGGTTTTTGATCCACACACAGAAAAACATTCCACCACAAATTCCCTGGAGGAGCTCTTGGAAAAATCAACTGCGCTGATCCTTGCCACCAATCACAAGGAATTTATCGATGTCGATCCTGCAATCTACAAAAAACATGGCATCAAGGTCATCATCGATGGAATGAATTGCCTCGACAAGAAAGCAATCGAAAGTCATGGTATACTATACAAAGGAATAGGAAGATAAAAAAATAATTACAAAATCTCAATTACAAATGACAAAAAATCCTAAATCCAAAACATTCAAACATTTGGGCTTAGGTCATTTATTGGAAATTTAGATTTTGACATTGAGATTTTTTTTACCCATGTTTCACCTCATCAAATTCATCATCTGGGTGGCTGGAATCGCTCTTATCGCCTACATTGCTCTTCCCTATTTCGGATATGAAGTAAATATGAACTATTTCAAAGAAAGCAAAGGGACTTGTCAGCAGCGTGTCAGTGATTGCTCAAAACAAATAGTCGAGCAAGGCACAAAAAATGCCACATGCGACCTCAATTGCGTGGACCCAAAAATAATAATTCAGAAAAAATAGTTCAATAACCTGTGAATTTGCATATTCGTATAATAATTTGTAATTTGTAGAATAATGAAACTAGTCATAAATCTTCCAGCCTTCAATGAAGAAGAAAAATTGGGTCAAACAATCAAGCGAATTCCGCGTTCTTTCAAGGGTGTTGATGAAGTTTTGGTTCAAGTCATAGACGATGGCTCCAAGGACAAAACTGTTCAAGTTGCCAAAGAGGCCGGAGCTGATTTTGTTTTTTCTCATCCCGTAAACAGGGGCATAGGAATTGTTTTCAGAACAGCTGTTGAAAAAGCGCTGGAAAATGGAGCTGACCTGATGGTGAACATTGACGCTGACGGCCAATTCGATCCAAATGATATTCAAAAAATCATTGATCCTATTTTGAATGGAGAAGTCGACATGACAAGTGCTGATCGTTTTGGAGACAAGGAAGCCAAGAACATGCCTCGAGCCAAATATCACCTGAACCGCTTCGCAGCTTGGCTCATCGGAGTGTTCATGAATTATCCAATCAAAGACCTGACTTGCGGTTTCCGCGGATACAACAAAGAAACTCTTCTGCGCCTCAATCTTCCAGGAGCATTCACCTACACCCAGGAAGTGATCATAGATGTGCTTGGAAAGAATCTTAAAATCCGATGGATTCCTGTTGAAGTCACCTATTTTGCCGAAAGAAAATCCCGCGTAGTTCGCAGCATCTACAAATACGTCAACAACAGCGCCAAAATCATCCTGAAAGCAGTGCGCGATGTGCGTCCGATGAAATTCTTCGGGGTACCAGGACTAATTCTTATAGTGATCGCAGTCGCATTTTTTGGCTACTTTCTTTTCATGTACACACAGGAATTCAAGATAACACCATACCGAAATTATTTGCTGGCATCTATTGCAATGTTCTTAGTAGGACTTCAATTCTTGGTTTTCGCTCTTATCGCCGACATGATCAAATCAAACCGCAAGCTAACTGAAGATCAAATGTATTTTTTCAAAGTTGAGAAATACAAGAAATAGCTTCAGCCCTTATAAATCCATATTAAAAATTCTTTACCATAAAATCATTGGCAAATCCGATGATTTTTATGATTTAAAACAAATATTTGTCGACTTGAAAATGGCCATGATTTTTGTTTTCCTGTTTTCTTTTTGGCCAACAATTACGAGAGCAATTCTTGAGCCCTTGACCATAGATTTCGGTCAAGGGTGTGCTCAAAAAGGAAATAGGAAAACAAAAAATCACTCAATGATCGATAATTGAATATACTTGTGCAATACAAGGAAGCACTGCGAGCAAATATTCAACCTTGCAAATTCAAGGTTGAAAAAAATACACTTTTAAGATACAATTAGAATCATGAACAAACTAAAAATCATCATGGTTTCCCACACTTTTCCACCAACAGTCGGTGGCGTGGAAACCCAAAACCACGAGCTCTCAAAATGGCTTGGGCAATCATGCCAAATCACATTGATTGCCAACACTTGCGGAAGAAAATTTCTTCCTCTTTTTGCGCCATATGCACTTTTGAAAACTCTCTGGTTGCTGCCTAAAAACGACATAGTTCTGCTTGGAAGTGGCATGCTGGCAATCAACGGATATTTGATCAAATTGTTCACCCAAAAACCGGTCGTCTCTGTGGTGCATGGTCTGGACATAAACTACAACTCTTCCTCATTGGGAGTGTGGTATGAAAAAGTTCTCATTTTCATCTACCAATCCCTCTGGACAAAACTATTCATCCCAAAACTTGACAAGCTTATTGCGGTTGGAAATGAGACCATCAACATTGGAGTTGAGCATGGCATTGCCAGGGATAAGTTCGTGTTCATCCCAAATGGTGTTGATACGGAAAGAAACGTGACTGAAGCTTCCCGCCAAGATATCGAAAAAATTATTGCCAGTCCCGTCGAAGGGAAAAAAATCCTGCTGACTTCCGGCAGGCTTGCAAAAAGAAAAGGGGTTGCGTGGTTCATCAACAACGTAATGCCGATTCTTGAAAAAGATTTCATCTACATAGTGGCAGGTGCCGGTCCTGACAAAGAAAATATTGAGGCTGCGATAAAAAACCAAGACATGACTGGACGTGTATTCGTGCTTGGATACATCCCTGACGAAGATCGCAACATCCTCTGGAACAGCGCTGATCTTTTTGTCCAACCAAACATAACAGTTCCTGGCGACATGGAGGGTTTTGGCATTTCAGTCATCGAAGCAGGTGCTTGCAGATTGCCAGTTCTTGCTTCTGCACTTGAAGGATTGAAAGATGCCATCAAAGATGGCAAGAATGGGTTCTTGGTCAGATCTGAAGATTCGGCAGCATTCGCGGAAAAAATCACAGACTTGTTCAAGAATGGAAGTCCCAGGGATGTTTATGGAGAAGCTGTCAGAGAATACGTCAAAAATAATTACGAATGGAGCGAAATCGCCAAGTCTTATTTGAAAGAAATACAGAAAGTCATAGCCGCCAAAAATTAATCGAACCCGCTTCACATGTTTGAATTCATAATTTCACAATTTGCACTCTATCTGACGTTCGCTTTGGTATTTTTCATACCAGGCTATTTTCTGATGCTTGCAAGCGGATTGCATAAGAAATTTTCTTTCCTTGAATTGGCGGTTTTAGTCTTCAGTTCCAGCATCGTGATTGTTGATTTCCTGGTGATCCTGCTCGGGAAATCCCCGCTTCACATCACCAGATTCACCTTACTTGGAACAATCTCAATCTTTTCTGCAATTTGCTACGCCCTCCATCGTCGACTCCAGAAAAAAACTTCACTCGACAATGAAAAGCAAGTTTCCTTGCCAATATCACGGCGCTCAACGATCTTGGTGATAACAATACTTTTGGTGACCATCTTCATCAAAACAATATATTTCAAAGACGCCATTTTCCCAACGGCAACCGATTTGGGACATCACATGTATTGGACAAAAGAAATCACCCTGACCGGACAACTTCCGATATATGAAAAAGCCGAAATCGGAGCTGACTACACCATTGAGCAGCCGTCGCCAATTGAAGATTTCATTATTGGAGAGCATCTTTTCTTTGCAGCTGTGGCGATCATTTCCGGAGCGGATTTCTTCTCTTCATTTCCGGTTCTGACCCTTTTCCTTATTCACATAGTGTCCATTCTGTCTATGTTCGTGCTCACCCGAGCTTTCTTCAAAGATTCTCCGCATTGCGATTCCATCGCCATCACCGCTCTTTTGTTGATCGGGCCTCTCTATTCAATAGCTTCTCCTCAAGCCAAATTTGTCAGCGGAGGGGTCATTGGGAATGACGTTGGAAACCTATTGATTCCCATTTCCATCTTGCTATACATGAAAGCCTTCAATGAAAAAAATTCCAAAGTTCTTGCCATTGCACTGTTCACCAGTTTAGGTTTGGCATACACGCACCACTTGAGCACTTTCGTGTTCGTTTTCCTTTCGCTGTTCACACTGGCAACTTACGGAATTTTCAATTTTCGAACATTTTTCAAAGATACGAAAAATTGGCTCAAATTGTTCTTGACCAGCGAAGTCTTGTCAGTCTTGGCAATCGGCATAATTTTCATTCTTTTCATCTACACCCCGACATATCTCAACGCCCACGCAGTAGACACTGCAGTAGGAGCTCCCAGCAAAGCATCGCGCGCCGGACTCACCATCACACAATTGAAACAAACCATTGGGGAAGCTCGCTTTTCATTTGCATTTCTGGGATTGCTGCTTCTATTTTTTGCACGCAAAATAAACAACTATTCTCAAGCCTTCATGATTGGATGGATCGTGGCACTTGGAGTCATGTCGCTCCGTCCAAATTGGCTCTTTGTCGACATACCTTCAAATCGAATCGCCAGCTACATAATATTCCCTGCCACGATAATCGCAGCCTTCATGTTTGTCAAAATTTTGACAGCGCTCAGAGCCAAGGGATCAACAAAAAATTATCTTGATCCCAAATTGCTCTTCATTTCCTTTTTTGCGTTGATCATTTTCACGTTGTCCAACGGCCTCTATGACAACGCCATGTCACTCAATTCAAGCAGCAGCGCATCTCCTGCCCTGCAAACCTATGCCGCTTCTCAATACATCGCAGACAATCTCAAGTCTCATGATGTGGTACTCAAGGATCATAACTACCTCTCAGGAGATGCCTGGATAAAACTTTTCTTCATGAAAGACTACAACTTCCCGCTTTCCCGAGGATTTTTCAAGCGCTATCAAGACGAAACAAAGCCAAGAGAACAATGCACGAACCTCATGATCTCAGTGCCGAACAGTCAGCCAGCCCAAAAATGTTTCGAAGGCACCGGAACGAATTATCTGATGGTTGATCCAAAAATGGACAGTGGGCAATTTCATCGCCTAAATGATTTCTGGCAAGTATATTCAGCCGATGCAGTTGGAGTTTTTTACAAAGCAAATTAAATAAGTACACTGTGTCATTTCGAGCGAAGCCAATTTAACCATCGGGAAAATTGGCATAGTCGAGAAATCTGGGCTCGGATCTTTGCGCCACCGCTAAAGCTTAAGGCGGCACGCGGTCGACTTCATTCCGCTGCGCTAAGGCGCAACTCCATTTCGCTCAAGGTGACATTAACAAAAAACATGAACAATAAACTGATAATAATTTCCACCATTTCTTTCATGCTGATAAGCTTTGTTTTTTTGTCATGGTCAGAAAGGAAACAAGCTGACATAAACACCAAGAATATTTGGATGATATATTTCGAAAACCCTACTGACAATTCTTTAAATTTCAAAATTGAAAACCATTCGACCAATACCGATTTCAACTGGCAACTCCTGGCAGAAAAGAAAATAATAAGAGAAGAAAGCGCTGCAATAGAGACAGGAGAAACCAGCACAATTCCTGTTTCCATGCTACCGATCAATACAGCCAACAAGAAAACATCCGTGATCGTCACAGCAGGTGAAGAGAAAAAAGAAATATACAAGATACTAAAGTAAATCCAAATGCCAAAATCCTAATTTCCAATAAATTCCAAATGACAAATTTCAATTTTGGATTTAGGATTTTATTAGACATTGGTCCGCCAGCTGGCGGATTTAGATTTAGGATTTAAAATAAATCTTAAAGGGAGAATTTAACATCAATAATGTCGCGCAAAATCATGAAGAAGATATTACTAATCACCCGCCCTATCGCTCCACCTTGGGATGAAGCCTCAAAAAACTTTGCATATTCCTTGGCAAAAAATATTGAAAAGGATGGGATAGAACTTCATTTAATGACTAAGGGAATTCTCAAAGAACTTCCGCCAGAAATTATTCAGGAGGATATCTATACTCACTCCGAAAATGATTTTGCCTTACCACAAAAACTTCGCAGCCTTTTCTTTCAAATCATGAATAGGAAGAAATTTGATGTGGCGCATTATTTCTTTACACCAACAAAACTTAATTCATTTGTCATTAAGAACTTAATCAAAAACAAGCAACTTAAGTCAATTCAAACAGTTGCCACCCTTCGTGAAGATTTGCTAAGTGTTGAAACCATAAAAGAATTGATGTTTTCAGATCACATTGTCACATATTCTGATTATGCAAAAAACAAATTGAATTCATTGGGATTCATCAATGTCAGCCGAATTTATCCTGGTATTGATCTTGAACAATACAAAAACAAGCCTAAAAATGAGGAGCTGATGAAAATTTTCTCCTTTTCACATGATGACTTTGTCATTCATTTTAGCGGAGAATACGTCAGGCTTGCTGCTATGGATGATGTGATTGATTCATTTATTAATGTTTCAAGGCAAATTCCCAATGCAAAGCTTTTCTTGGCGGTAAGAGTAAAGAATGAGAAAGATGCCAGGAAAAAAGAAGCTGTTGTATTCAAGCTCAAGCAGTATGGACTCCTAGAAAATACTTCGTTTTTTGATAATGGAAAATATGATATGCCTGATATATACAACCTTGCAGACATATCGCTCTTCCCCGTTCAAAATATGCATGGAAAATTTGACGTTCCATTGGTTGTCATTGAAGCAATGGCTTGTGAAAAACCTATTATAATTTCTGACATTCCTATTTTAAAAGAATTTTCAAACGCTCAAAATTCTATCCAAATACAAACTGGAAATATTGAGCAGCTTTCCAGTGCGATCCTGGATCTGTATAATAATAAGCACAAAAGAGAAGCTCTCGGGTTAAGCTCCCGAAAATACGTAGAAGAAAATTTTGAAATTAGAAAAATTTGCCAAGAGTACAAAGATATATACAATAAACTTTAAAATAAAAAAAATGGAAAATATTGAAAAAAATCTTTCAAAAATAACCCCTCACCAATTTGATTACAAAACAGAAAAAATGGATGTTCCTGCTCGTTTTTTCATGAGTGAGGATCTTTTGCCGGAAGATGAAACTTTTGCGCAAGCTGAGGACATTGCCTCCAACAAAGATGTTCTGTTTCGCCACACTGTTGCCATGCCTGATGTTTGCTCCAAACCTGGACGCAAAAATGCATCTGGCACAACCATCGTTTCCGAAAAATACATCCTTCCCCAGGTTAACGACTCGGATCCAAACTGCGGAATGCGCTTAGTAAAAACCGACTTAAATGAAGATAACATTACGGAAGAAGAAATTGATGAGCTTTTCAAAAAATTAGTAGAAGTTGTCCCGACTAAAAAATTTGTAGGAACCACAGTTTCTTTTGACACCGTGGTGGACATTTGTCGTCGAGGAACTGTGGCTGCCATTGAAGCGCTTGGCATCAAAACCAAAAACGAATTGGAAAATTCTCAATATGGCGGAAATTTCTTCGGCAAAGAAATGGAAAGGCAAGATATTTTCGACACCATCCCAAAACTATACATGCACTTTGCCAAATTCCGCCTGGGAATCTTGGGAGCAGCCGGGAACCATTTTCTGGATCTCATGAAAGTAAGCGACGTCATCGATTCGCAAATGGCTGAAAAATTAGGAGTCAAAAAAGGACAATATCTCCTGATGGTGCACACCGGCTCGGGAATCTTGGGTCAATACACCATGTACACTCACACCGCCAAAAAGGCTGAGCACCTTTCACAGGCCATCATGGTGGCTCTTGGAAAGATGACTTTCAAAACTTCAAAGAAAGAAGTATATCAAAGAATGCAGGAAAAAATCGCCAAGCACATGACGAAAGATGATTCCCTTTTGACATATGATGGAGAAGGAGAAGACGGACAACTATACATGAACGCTCGCGCTGCCGCTTCCAACTTTGGAACTGCCAACCGTGCAGTCATCATCCACAACATCGCCCAAGCCTGCCAAGAAGTTTTGGGCCGCGAAGTTGAAATGGATTTGATTTATGATCTTCCCCACATTTCCATCACCCAAGAAAATCATTTCGGAAAAGATGTCTGGGTTCATCGCTCCAACACCTCGAGAGCATATGGCCCAGCCAAGATGCCTGACCATCCTGTCTACAAAGAAACAGGCGAACCAGTCTTCATTCCCTCATCAATGGCCACTGACGCCTATATTTGCGTAGGCACTGACCGCAATGAAGAAAGTTTTTATTCAGCGCCACACGGTACAGGCAAAGGGAAAAACAACGGAGAAAAATCTGTCTCAAGCAAGGATGAACTTTTTGCAAAAATGCAAGAAAAAGGAGTGAAGCTCTACAACGCACAGTCCTCTATCGTTATCAATCAGGATAGTGCGCGCTACAAAAACATTGATCGCGTAATGAAAGGCGTGGAGGCAAACGGCATCGTCCACGTCGTAGCGAAAATGAAGCCAGTAGCTGTCATTATGTACTAAACACAGTATCTAGTATTTGGCATTTAGTATTTTGTATTCCCCTTTCACCATATGAAGCACATAGGCAATGCGCGCCAGTAGACGAGCATACGATCGACAATAATCTTTACAATTTAGGATGCTTTTTTGGGATTTTTTGAGAAAAAATAGGCCTAATC
>CAZAJN010000085.1:0-33615 GCA_964485555.1 uncultured Bdellovibrionales bacterium | reverse complement strand
TCCTCCACCAATTTCTCCCCGGAAATGCTCGCCAAAATAAACGAGGTTCTTAAATTTGCCATTGAAAATGAGTACAGCGATTTTTATCGCAAAAAATATAGGGATTCAGTTAAGCTCCCCGTAACCTCGTTTGAAGATTTTCAAAAGATTCCTTTTTTGGAAAAGAGCGAACTTCTGGAAACTAGAGTGAGTGAACGAACTTTCGTAGAAGACAGTGACGTGAGTTATTTTTCTTTTTCAAGTGGAACAACCAAAAGCCCATTGCCACTAATAATGCCGAGGATGCAGGAGGAATATAATTCCGACGACTTGATGCTCCAGGAACTTGGCGTATCAAGAATTGTCGTGCTCCTGCAACCCACTTCCAGCCTTTTTAAAAAGGCACTACTAACAAAAAACAATTCAATCAAAAAAATAGCTGGGAATATCCAGAACCTACACATGACTGCAAAAATAATGCAGGAACTTAATGTGGATGGAGTCATGACAACTCCAACCGTTCTCAATTCACTCTTAACAGAATTGATCTCAATTAATTTTGACCTGTCGCAAATCAAATGGGTTTCAATCGGAAGCGAATTCTGCTCTTCGCTTAATTATAATTTCCTCAGATCCCAGTTTGAAAATGCTTATTTCCGCATGAGATATGGGAGCTCAGAAACAGGAGGAGGACTGCACTATAGATGCAAATATCTTGCCGAAAGTGGACTGCCTAATGTTTTTCATATCAACACAAACAAGGAACTCATAGAAGTATTAGACGAAAATGGCATTCCTATCGATTTTGGTGATTTCGGAGAATTTGTGCACACCGACCTTTTTTCGAAGCCCGCTCCGCTGATTCGTTATAAAATGAGCGACATCGGATCACTCGAAAAAAAACAATGTCCTTGTGGAAATGACATAACCCTAACCATTGGAGGCAAGAAAGATTTGGATGTTATGAAGTTGCATGGCGCCACTATTTATGCTGAACTGATAAGGTCTTCCTTGGAAAAAGTGCGGGATGTTATTGAGCCATTTTTTCAAATGCATGTCTTTGAAAAAATCCAGGACAGCAAACCAAAACCGCAATTGATTCTTCAGCTTAAACTCAGACAAAAATATGAGAATGAAAATAAGAATGAAATTTTTGTGGAAATTTTAAAAGAGAAAATATCTTCCAATCTTAAATTATCCGCCAATCAAACCCTTACAGACTTTGTGCAGCGAGGCTTATTCCTACCTCTTGAAATAGAGTTCGTTTCTGCCTGGAAAAAAGACAATTTCAAAACAAAGAATATCATCTCGCATTTAAAATGAGTTGCTCGTGACAAGCCAACTAGCCATCCCAATGTCATTCCGTACTTGATCCGGAATCTAAAATTATTTCCATCACCATGGATTCACGCTTTTGAGGGAATGACAAATCTGAATTAAAAAAACCTGCAAATGCAGGTTTTTTGAATTCATTCTTAAGATAATCCTATCTTCTAATTTTGTGCAAATGCTGCCATTGCCTCACTGGCAAACCTGGAATCAATAAGGTTTGATACGTCACGATCCACATTGAGTTCCAATTCTTTTTTTGCATCAGCAACCGCAAGAGAGACTCTTTCTGCGTCAGGAATAAAACTGAGATTCTGTTGGGAAATTACAAAAGACTCATACAAATCCTCAGATTCTTTTTTGGAATATTCATATTTTTTTTCCAGATATCGCATAGCATCCTCTGGATTTTTCTTGATAAATTCCATGCCCTCCAGATATGCCAGTGTCATTTTCTTAACTGATTCTGGTTTTTTTTCTATCACGTCCTTTGTTGTGGTCAGATATTTATCATATGGAAGATCAGCCGAAAGGATATTGGAATTGAAGATATGATATTCATCTAGCGGAACAGCCCCCCTTATTTCATTGTACGATTGAGCAATCGCGATATCCACTTGCCCAGAAGACAGTGCAGCCATTCGCTCGGAAACAGTTTTTACAGTAAGATATTCAACCTTTTCAAAATCAACTCCTAAATTTTCCAAGAAAAGTTTTGTCATGAGTCCCGTGCTGGTGTTTATTCCAGAAATTGCAGCTTTTTTTATCGAACCAGCCTCATCTCTGGAAAATTTACTCACGAGATAAACATTGGAGATTTTCCCTAAATCTGCAATTACTCTTGGTTCAGCTCCGTTCAAATATGCCGCTGATGCGTTATTTATGCCTCCGGCAAAAAAATCACTCCCTCCGGAAAGAAAAGTCTGGAAACCATTTTTTATTGATTCAACATATTCAACTTCCAGCCCCTGTTTTTCATAAAAACCATTGTCCTTCAAAAAATCATACAAAAAAGTTACTGATTCCGTGTTTTTTGAAAAAATAATTGTTACTTTTTCCAAAGAAGCAACGCCAGAGACATTCGCACTCTCTCTGGATTCTTTTTCATTATCAAATTTTATATAAAAAATCACAGCCAATAATGCAATCATAGCAGTGACCAAAATTATTTTTTTCATGATTATTCTTAAGATTAGTTTTTAATATCAAATGAGTGATGACATCAAGATGTTTATCACCTCTTGTATCTTAACATATGCTTCTGAATCTCTCCAATAATATTTTTCAAAATCATTACCATAAGAAAAAGCAGGAAAATAATGAACATCAATTTTCCAGACTGAAATGTTAAACCATAGAATGAAACAAGATATCCCAAACCGCTCCCAACGCCGAATGCTTCAGCCACAATAAGCCCGGAAACTCCTCTTCCGATAGCAATTTTCAAACCAGAGAAAAGGAAGGGGAGCATATCGAAAAATATGACATGCTTTATTATTTGAAATTTACTTGCTCCAAAAGAGCGCGCCATCGATAAATATTCTTTCCTGACACTTTCAATTCCCTGCAACGCGTTTATCAATATCGGAATAAGCGCCGAAATAAAAACTATCAAGATCTTCGAATAAACGCCGACACCGACCCACAAAATAATCAGTGGAAGAAATGCAACTTTTGGAACTGTACTTAAGACATATATATAAGGTTCAAAAAAACCATACATTTTTTTCTGAGTTCCGATAAAAAGACTTAGGAATACGCCCACGACAGCAGCGCAAAAAATACCAATCAAGAGATTTTGCAAGCTCGTGACCACATGTGGCCACAAAAATCCACTATTGATCAAATCTACGCCATTTTGGAAAATTAAAGATGGCCTGCTAATGAAAAATTTACGCATCGAACCATCTGGGACCGATATTTCCCAAATTGCCAGAAAAAAAGTTATCGAAACAACACCTTTCCAATATTTATCAAAAATGTATCCGATTTTATTCTTCATAATTTTCGAATTGAAAATTAGCCGAGTCCCCTTCCGCACTACTTCCAGTAAACATTCTTTTCAAAGTCTTAGGATTTCCGGAAAAGGCAAAGATCTTGTCCGACATGGAAAGCGCTTCTTGAATATTATGAGTCACGAAAATTGTTGTTATTTTCTTTTCCTTGATGATTCTCGAAAATTCTTCTTGCAGTTTTTTCTTAGTTTCCACATCCAACGCGGAAAATGGTTCATCCATCAAAAGCAGCTCCGGTTCGCAAACAAGGGCGCGGGCAAAATTCACCCGTTGTTGCATGCCAACAGAAAGCTCATGCGGATAACTCTTAGCATTTTCCAAAAGTCCTACGACTCTGAGCATTTCTGTGACCTTGCTTTTGATTTCATTTTTTGACAGCTTTTTAATCTCCAGACCGAAAGCGATATTTTTCTCAACCGTCCTCCAGGGAAGCAGTGTGGCTTCTTGAAAAACCATACGGATAACAGGGGGCTCTTCGGAGCCGAGCTCCGTTTTTTCCATATCATTCCATTTTATTTCTCCCTTAATTTCAACTTCTTTCCCATCCAAAAGTCCCGCGATAGCATTCAACGTCGTGCTCTTCCCGCATCCCGACGGCCCCAAAATCGCAACCTGATCCCCTTTTCCCACTTCAAAAGAAACGTCCTGAATAGAAGGAGTTTTTGCACCTCTGTATTTCACGTGGAGATTGTTTATCTTGAGCATAGATTTAACACTGATTTACGCTGATAAAATACTCGCCGATAAACGCTAATGTGAACTTACGCTGACTGCGCGCTTTATCATAAACCACTCTTTTTATTTCAAGACTACTTGGACCAAAATTAATCAAAAATCCCAGCTTATAACTGGAACCCTTGAGATATTTCCAAAATTGATCGAAATCCGATTTTAATAAAAAAGCTTTTGATTTTAATTCCAATATGATTTTTTCATTCACTATCTTATCAGGTATGTATGTTCCAACTTTCACACCTTTGAAATGTATGTCTATTCTTTTCTGATCCTCAACTTCCATTCCTCTGCTTTTAAGTTCAAGTGTCAATGATTTGTCCACTATACTCTCCTTGAATGCTCCTCCGAATTTATTATAAACCTCAAAGCAAGCTCCTCTTATCTGATAAGATTCTTTTTCATATAAAAAATCATCAACCCTGTCCATTAATTTATTTTTTCAACAATAAACATCAGCATAAATCCGCGGCATCCCCATCAACGCGAATCAGCGGTATCCCATCAGCATGTATCAGCGTTTTTACTATCAGAGCAAATCAGCATTTTTAAAAGATCCCATTACACCCCACAAACATCACGCTATTGTCTTCTTCTTGTGCTTGCTCGATGCAGGTTGTGACTTGAGCGGTTTCAATGGATTTGCTTTCACTTTTGATGCCGAGGGTTTTTTCCAGCTTTTGGTCAAGCTTGGTTTTTTCGAAACTTTTGCCGAAAAATGCACCAAGAAAACCGATAGCGAAAACTAGGGCGGAAAGCGATAAAATGTTTTTTATTTTTTTAGGCATATTTTTTATTTTTTCTAATTCTTAACGCACCTTAGCGGTAAAGCTGCATTTTTTGAGTAAACACTTCGATAAATACCGGAAAGATCAGAATTGAACTCACGCATCCGATAATTAATTATATCATATTCGGTAGCGGTCATTAAAGCTGTATTTTTACCGCTATTATTCGTAAAGTCTCCGGATGATGGGCGAAAATATCCAGCCGTAACCAGAATATTAAGCCCAGTCCTAAAAGGAGCGGATACTATCCCTCTCCAGCCCGCTCCATCAGCGTCTGCCTGGGCCATACCAAAATGCATTTCCAAAGTTTTAATTTCCGCATCAGTCGGAACATGCCAACCAGTAGGACAAATCCCCTGATTTGGACTTGGCACAGCGCAACTTGTCGAGATGCAACTGGCAGACAAAGCGTTTGCCTCGGGCCACTGATAAAGTCCTCCGTATGATGCGCAATTGCTGTTTCCTGTAGTTATTTGAGCCGCGTCTCCTTGTTTGACATAATTAAAGCAATATTTTTCAACAATGGAATTATTCGCCTGATTTTGATAAGTTACATTGTCAGCCAATTTCGAACCTATCATCGTTCCTACATTCAAATTTCGCGCCATCCAACACTGATTTCCAAGCAGTAAAGTGTTATAGGTCGGATTGTTAGTATCGCGGCTATCAGTAACAGAGGCAACTCCACAGCAAGCATCATTGCAACAAGTTCCATTTGTGCAAATTCCGGATTTGCATTCAGTAACACTTGCACAACTTGCTCCTTGAACTTTTTTCAAAACGCGGGCGCTGCCATCCAGATAAAATCCGTCCGGTGCAGTTGAATAACTCGAATCGCCCGTGCTTGCCACAGTCGGAACTGTCATAGCTATCTTCCCCGAAGTAACATCTATTTTATCATTTTTGGAAGAATATTCAGTCACACCATTGTTATTATCAGGGTATTTTTTCACATTGGAAGTTTGACTCGTCCATGCATTCTGAGTCCAAGTAAAATTCGAAGCGCTTGAGCGGCTCGGATTCATGATGTAGGGTGCAACAACAAAAGCCACGACGACCATCGCAACCGCCGAAGAAAGACTGACCGTGAGTCTTCTCATTTTTCTCTGATAATTTTTGAGTGCAGAGTATGACCCGAACTTCACAGTCAGATTATACGTCCCATCCGGGCTTTTTAAAATTTCCTGGATACGCAAGTGATTGACCGCTGCAGATTTGAAAAGGATGTGATAGTGATCTTTGAAGAAATTTTTTATTTTGCCTAACATATTTTTTTACTCATAATCTTAAGTAAACTAACTTTTTAGATTATAGCATGTTTTGGATTTTCTGAAAAACACTATAGCAGTAAACACGAGAAGTTTATACGGTATGCAAGATAAGCAAGTCTTATTTGTCAGAGCAGCAATTTTTACTCATCAGATCAAGCTCAATCATTTCTCCTAATGTTTTGCAGTGTTTTTCAAACTTTTTTGAATCGATACTATAAAAAGTTGATGCTCCGGATTTGCGTTCCTTGAGGAGTTTAAGTTTTTTAAGTTGTGTCAGATGGTGCGACGCCAGGGTTTGTTTGATGCCGAGTTGATGATAGATATTCTTCACATTCAGCTCATCATTCTTCAACAAGCAAAGGATTTTGAGACGTGTTCGATCAGAGAGAACCTGCAGAAATTTCTCCATTTCCTCAATCCTGTTATAATCCTTTGATCCTTTGACAGTGCAGCTGCAAAGCTTTTCGATTTTCATATTCTTAATATTTATCAGATTTATTACAAAGCAATAAATGAGCATGCTTATTTTCTACCAAAAGTATCTTCGTATCTTGTGATGTCATCCTCTTCCAAATAGTCTCCGGTCTGAACTTCGATTATTTCAAGATTCACCTGTCCTGGATTTGAAAGACGATGTTTGGCAGTTGCAGAGATGTAGGTGCTTTGGTTTTCATGCAAAACCAGCAAATTTTCGCCGTTCACCACCTCGGCAGTTCCCTTCACCACCACCCAGTGCTCGCTGCGATGCTCGTGTGACTGCAAGCTCAACCTTTTGCCTGGCAAAACAGTGATCTTTTTGACTTTGTGATTTTTCTCATCTATCAAAACTTCGTATTTTCCCCATGGGCGTTGCACTTCGATGTTATGATCTATTTCCTTGTAGTTGTTCTCCTTGAGATGGGAAACTATTTTCTTGACTTCGCCGCTTCTTCCTCGTTTATGAATCAAAATGCAATCGTTGTTTTCCACCACCACCAAATCTTCCACACCGATAGTTGTCACCAGCCTGTTCGTGGTTGAATGCACGAACACGTTTTTGGAATCCAAGAGCACATGTCTGTCCTTTTTCTTTTTGTTTTTGTTGGTAACTTCAGCCAATTCATCAAAAGACCCGATGTCGCTCCAACCGAAATCTCCCTCAAAAACTATTCCTTTTTTTGATTTTTCAGAAATTGCCGTGTCAATTGCTTCTGGTTTCAATTTGTCAAAATCGCTCACGAAGTCTTCAAATTTTTCAGCATAATAAACATAAAGAGCTGGTGCATGTTTTTTCAATTCCGATGCGAAAGTTTTGGCATTGAAAATATACATGCCACTATTCCAAACGTACTGACCGGTGGCCAAATATTCCTTGGCAGTTTCCAATTCAGGTTTTTCCTTGAAGCTGTCCAGTATCGAATAGCTTCCTTCCTTTTTTCCTTTCTTGATATACCCGAAACCTGTCTCTGGCCCGCGTGGTGTTATGCCGATTGTTCCAAGATGGTCGCCGACTTTTTTCATGGCACTTTTGATAAGCTTGATGTAGGCCTCAGGATTTCCGATGTAGTGATCAGCTGGATTGATAATAATCGGAGCATCTTTCTTTATTTTGACAACATCAGTCAGATATTTCACCCCCAGCGCTATTGCCGGCGCTGTGTTGAGAGATGCTGGTTCAGTTATGATTTGAGACTTTTCAACTTTTGGAAAAATTTCACTTATCTGATTGAAAACATTGAAAAAATTTTCCTCGTTTGTCACCAAGAAAATATTTTTAGCAGGAACAACCTTCATCATCCGCAAAAAAGTCTCTTGCAAGAGTGAATGCTCGCTATAGAGCTTCAGGAATTGTTTTGGAAAGTTTTTTCGTGAAAGCGGCCAAAGACGTGTTCCGGATCCACCACAAAGAATAATTGAATACATACGAAATTTTAGCTTTTTAGCTTTTTAGCTTTTTAGCGCCAATAAAACTAACAGCCTTAAATAAATATTTTTTATTGTCGAACGAAATCGAGCGAGTGATGACATCAAACAGGTTTAATACGCAACCTAGACAGCTAAAAAGCTAATGCCTAATAAGCTTCTCAAATTATACCTAAGAAAAATCAGCTCGTCCATCGAGCTGATTTTATCCATGTAGCCATCAATCCACAACTGGCAAACCACTCAAGTCTTCATTTACAATTGATTTATACATTGGATTTCTTCTGAGAGCAGGCTTTCCTTCGTGCTCAACCACATAATAGGCAAATCCTCGCATTTGTTTGACCAGCTCATAATTTGCGTGACCTGGAAAGCTTGATGGGTCACGATCTTCAAAATCAACAGGACTATCATCGATGCAGACCAGATAAGTCTCACCGGTATTGACCAACAGATGACCGAATTTGGAAGGCATGAAGACCTCGCTTCCAGCTTTGACGTCAATGGCTCTGAATTCTTCCACTTGGTCAGCTATCATGTTTCCGTCAGCATCCTCAACCAATTTCTGCATCAAAGCAATTCCTTGTCCGTACACAATCCAATAAGTTTCGCTTAATTCTCCGACGTGATAGTGACCATAAGTCTTGATGTATTCACCTGAGATGGTTCCCGGCTCCCAGACAGTCGTATTTTTCTGATCAACGCCGCCTCTTATCATGTAGTAATGAATCTCTGGTCCATTTCCATTTGGATCCATCAAGACCTCCTGCATTCTTTCATGCGTCCTGGCTGCATAGTGTTTGGGAACGTTTTTGAAATCGATATTCATCTCATTACTGAATCATGAAGCACGAATTGTGAATCACGAAGCGTTTTGAATATTGCTTGATTCTTAATTCTTGATTCTTGATTCTATTTATTTTTAATTCTTTTCCTGGCAGTCAGTTTCTATTTCAACACTCTGCTTGTCCTTACAAACCACTTATTAACATCCACGAATCTTTGCTGTGGATTGTTGATATTTTTTGTTTCAATACCTTGCAGAGCATTGCTTGTCGGGAACAAATAATAACGACCATAGAGAAACACGGCAGGGATTTCGCTTGCCAGAATGGATTGAAATTTTTTGAAATCTTCATGCCTGGCATTTTCGTCCATCTGTTGCCGCACATTTTCCAAAATTCCATCAGCGTCTTTATTGTCAAACAAGGAAAGATTGAGCCCGGGGTCGCGCTTCTGAGAAGAATGCCAGAATGAATAAAGATCAGGATTGAAACTTATAGCTTGCCCGAAAAGCAAACTGTCATATTCTCTTGTCTTAATATAATTCTGTTGCAAATCAGAAACGCTCAGCACCTTCACATTGACCTCAGCACCAACCTTAGCCCATTGATCTTTGAGCAAATTAGCTGTCTGATTAAGCTCAGGCCAATCAGTTGTCACCAATTCGAAAGCCAGCACAGTCTCACCCTTTTTACGCACGCCATTGTCAGCATCAAGAATCCAACCCTCCTCCTCCAACTTCTTGATAGCTCCTTCAATATCAACTTGTATTCTTTTTGATTCAACATAACCTTTCATTTGCGGAAAAAAAGGCGACGACAAGGGAACACCTTCTCCGTGCAGCAATGTGTCGATGATTTGTTGCCTGTCCACACTCATCTCCAGGGCTGTCCTTACCGCATCATCAGCCAGCGCAACGCTTTTGTTCTGATTGAAAAATACTGAAAAATAACGAGGTATCACCAACTCATGCAAATTGGTGCTTTTCATGTTTTTGATATCTTTGACATTCTCAGGAGGGATGCTCCCCATGCCCATGACCTCCTTTTTATTATAGGCACTAATAAGGGCCGTATCATCAGGATAGAAATTGAAAGTCATTTTTGAAATGTACGGAACACCGTCATAATATTTTTTCGAAGCCGCTAGGGTGAAAGTGAGAATATTGCCACTGGAATCTTTTTGAAAATCGGAAAAAGCATACGGCCCACTACCGACGGGGTGAAGATTGTATTCAGCCAGGGCAAATTTTTCAGGAGCTATGTTTTCCCAAACATGCTTTGGAAGAATTCCCACGGTCAGATTTTCCAAAAAGCCTACATATGGCGTTTTCAAATTGAAAACGATAGTGTCTTCATCAACCATGCTGACATCCACTCCCTGCAGTCCCTGTCTCAAAGGGCTTTTGTAGGAAGGATCTTGCAAGACATTATATGTGAAAAAAACATCATCAGCTTCCAGTTTTTCACCGTCATGCCAAAGGATATCCTTTTTCAAATTGAAAGTGTAGGTCTTTTGATCCTCACTCAAACTGAAATCCTGCACCAGATCAGGAACGACATTTCCCTGTTTGTCATATTTGAAAAGACCGCTGAAAATAAGCTGCGCCAAGTCACTATCAGCTTCACTTGTCTGTGAAAGAAGAGGGTTCACGTATAGCGGTTGCCCCACTATCCCTTCTATATATTGACCGCCAACCTTCGGGATCGTCTTTGTGACGTTGAGATAGAAAGAACCAATCCAAAAAATAAAGGATGTCGCAATAATGAGCAATAATCCAGTCACCACAAATTTCTCTTTGAAGGACAACATCTTCCCAATAGCTCTCCAGTTGCCAGGTGAAAGGAATTTTATTTTATCATTCGTATGTTTACTAATAAGATTTTGCATGAAATTATTAAAAGAATTCTCAGAATCCTACCTAGCTGTTTGCCACGACAATGTTAGCGATGGCCAAAACAACAAAACAAGTTCCCAAAAAGATTGAGACATAGAAGAGAAATTTTTCAACGCCACGCTTGGTATAATAACCACCAAAATCTCCCCCAAAAGCGCTAGATAGCCCGCTCCCCCTGTTTTGAAGCAGGATTGAAACTGTAAGCCCCAGAGCCACCACAAGTTGAGCAATAGTTATGAATTTCATAGAATATTTTGAATAATTATATAAGGTCATTACAAACATAAATTTACCAAAAACAACTTCAAAAGTCAAGATAAAATCACATTTTTTGGCTCATGCAAAGCAAATTTGTTAAATTGCCCCAATCGCCCCACTGTTTACATGTTCAAATGATTGACTTTTTCCTTGAATTGCTCGAAAATCTTCGGGCCATGAGGGTTCGGCAAGAAAACCAGTGCGTCGTCATTAGCATAAACAAGACTTCCTTCCTGATGTGTTTTCGGATTTTTCATGATACGCTTCTTCTCAACTTTCCTCAAGATATCTTCAATCAGACTTGATGCAAACATCTTCTCACCAGCCAATCTGACATTCCTTGACCAAAAAGAATCATTCATGATCAGCAGAGGGGCAATTTCACCCAGAGAATAGTGCGGTTTCATGTTTTTGATCCAATGATTTTTGATCTGGAACCTTTGATACACTTCCCAGCCAAAAAGAGGAAATAAAAACATGTATTCATTGGCTGAATACAGATCTTTCGTGATCACTTCAAGTGATTGCTCAGTGACAAAAAAATTCAAACAGATCCTGTCAGTGACTTTTCTTGCATATCTGCGTTTTCCAATGATATGAGCCAGCAATGTCACCAAAGTCCTGCCTGTCCAGATCTTTCCAAATTTAGTGACTATCAGCAGATCCCAATCACTTTTGGCATTCGCATTTTTCATGGCGAGTCCGCCTGTCACCCCTATCATTCTCACAAAGGGCACGAATCTGAAATATTTCGATATTTTTTGAAGACGTCTCAGTTTGCCAGCAGATATTTTTCCATTAGCAATCCGCTGAGCAACCAAATGTTCCCGTTCCTTTAAAAAATAAAATCCTTTGGATTGCCCCACATAAGCAGAAAGATCCTTGCCTTCGAGATGATTGATCACCTCCAGTAAAGGCACATCTATTGAAACATTGCTTGAACTGTAATAATCAGTCCTGATTAAATATCTCCACACTTCGAATGAGGTCAGCGGCCAATCAAGTCCGTCATAATATATTATTGTCGCTAGGATATTTTTACTTAGCTGTGAAGGCATGTTGTTTATTGGTAATTGGATTGGAAATTGGAAATTTTCATTCAAAGCTGAGCAAGCCGCATCTCTTTGTTGTAAACTCATTTGTCATCTTATTCAGGGTTTTCATTTCTTTCAACTATATCGCCTATGATAACTCCGATGGAAGTTGCAATCGGTACTGCCAAAATAGCCCCCAGCGTTCCACCCAGTTTGGCACCGATAAGCAGCGAAAGAATGACAACCACCGGATTAAGACCGACTGCCTTTTTCATTATTTGCGGAACGATGATGTGACTTTCAATTTGTTGAATGACAGTCAGGATCCCAAGCACAATAAGACCAGTCACTGGTGAAATGAAAAAACCTACCAATGAAGCAAGCGAGGCTGAGATGATCGGACCAAGATATGGAACTATTTCCAGCAAGCCAGCCAAGAGAGCAAGCGCAAGCGCATATGGAATGTTAAAGATTGAAAGCGCGATGAAATCAAGCAAGAAAATTATCAACATCAGCAAGATCTGGCCTCCCAGCCATTTCCCTATCTTCACCTTTATGCGATCCGCCACTGAAATGACATATTCCTGATGATCTTGAGGTGTTATGGAAACTAAAAATTTGTTCATCCCATCTTCTTTCACTGACATGTAGAACGTCAAAGCCAAAATCACCAGCAAGGAAATGAAGAATGTGAAGACTCCCACAGTGGCGCCAAAGAATTGACTGGAAGATTGAAAAAAATTCCCAGCCAAGTTTTGCAGAAAATCATGACTATCAAAAGATATCCCGTATGAGAACGCGTACTTTTCCACTCCAGCGAAAGTATTGGCCAAAGACGAACTATAGGCAGGGATGTTTTGAGCAAAACTCTTGAATTGACTGACCAATGGTGGAGCTGCCAAAGAAACAAACATACCTACAATCAAAAAAAGTGCGATGTAGATGATGATGACTCCGAAGGATCTGGAAATCTTGCGCCTGCTCAACCAATCTATGGCCGGATCAAGCGTGGCTGTCAAAATCACGGACAAGAAAAACAGGGCGACCACATCGCGCACCAAATACAAAAACCAAAGACCAAGAACAATGGCGATGGTTCTTATTATTGCACCTGTTGAAATGTCGATAACATTACGATTTTGCATGAATTTTCAGCAATAAACGACTGGTGACTAAGATATTTTCAAAAAGTCATCTATCATCAAGACGCTAACCCTTTAAAATAGAAAGTATTTTTTTATCATTCTTATGTGGTCCCACAATTGCGCAATTCAATTTTTCCTTTCTGAAAATATCTTTGGCTACCCGTATGATATCATCCTGACTGACGGCATCAATCTTGGCAAAGACCTCATTAGGAGTCAGAATTTTTTCCTTGTGCATTTCCTGATCTATGAAAAACATGGCCACATCATCAGAAGCCTCAAATCCCATGATCGAACGTCCCTTGATGTAATCCTTGGCTTTTTGAAGTTCCTTGGCACTCACACCTTCAACTGAAATCTTTTCATATTGCTCTAAGATGACTTCGATGGTTTGCAACAATTTTCCATGCTCAACTCCGGCCTGAGTCGAAATGTATCCGCAATCTTCATAGGTATCAATGCTGGTGTGCACGAAATATGCCAAACCTCTTCGCTCACGAACTTCAATGAAAAGCCTGCTGCTCATGTTTCCGCCCAGGATGGTCGAGAGCAAGGCAAGCACATAGCGATCCTTATGATTTTGAGCGTAGGCGCGATTGCCGACAAGAACATGCGTCTGATCGGTTTTCTTGAATTTTATTTTCACCTGCGGTGCATTTTGCTTCTCAGAAACTTTTTTGAAATTTATCTTCTTGCCCGGCGCCACGTTCAAGAAATATTTTTCTATGTGGGCAAGGATTTTTTTCTCGTCAAACTTTCCAGCCACACAGATGACGGTTTCATTCGCGGTATAATATTTTTTCATGAAAGCCGTGAAGTCTTTGCGCTGAAAACTGTTGATCGTCTGCTTGTTTCCGACAATGCCCTTTCCCATGGCAACTCCTGGATAGAGCAAAGCTTCCAATTCTTCACCAACTGCTCTGCGAGGTTCGTCCTCATACATGCTGAGTTCTTGCAAAATCGGTCCGCGCTCGCGATCAATCTCAGCCTGCTCCAATTTCGAATTCAAAAAGATATCCGCCACCACGTCAAAAGCAGTTCCTATATGCTTGGAATCAACTTTCGCGTAATACGCAGTCTTGTCTTTGGCTGTGAAAGCGTTAAATTCTCCGCCAATCGCATCGAGTTCCTCTGAAATCATTTGGGCTGTCGGCCGCTTTTCCGTTCCTTTGAAAAGCATGTGCTCCACGAAATGTGAAAGGCCAGCTTGCTTGTCAGTTTCATAGCGCGCTCCAACGCCAACCATGATCATCACAGTCGCTGTTTGTGTTCCCTTCACCGGCACAGTCAAAATCCTGAGTCCGTTTTTCAATGTGGTTTTTTTATAATCCATTTTAATGATGAATCATGAATCAAGAATTACGAATCATGATTTCTTCACTTAATTCTTAATTATTTCTTCTTTCCATTTTTTTTCACACGGCTGACTCTTATCAGGCCACTACATGGAACAATTTCAATTCCTTTCTTCTCAAGTTCATCCAAGAAAAGATTCATGCCAAGCGAGTCAGAGGATATGTGACCAGCGATTACAACATTTATATGATGCTTCTCTGCTTCCTTGCGATGTTCTTCACTTTGATGCATTGAAATGATCGTACCAATTCCTGCATGTGACATCTTTTCATACATCTTAGCGCTGCCTGATGTTCCTCCGGTAATTTCTGAAAAAGCGATCTTGCCAACACTGTTTTCTTCCGAGCCCGTGAAAAGGCGTGGTCCGGCGCCACGCAAAGCGCCCTCTCTGTATTCGGGAATTTCCAACAAAGATTTCAGAACATCTCCCACTGTTTCGGGATCGTCTTTAGTGATTTTTTCTTCCACAAATCTGGCAACAAGATTATCTGCCGGAGTGTGCACGTTCATAAAATTCATTCCCAACAGTCGCGCCGTGTCAACTTCTTTGAAATGATTGGAGGCGCTGACACCTCGACTAACTTCTCCAATGCGAACTTTCATCAATCCTTCAGCAATGTTGATAGGAACTCCATATTGACTGAGCAGATCAGCCTGAAGATGCATGACATCTGAAAGATCCGCCAAAGCCTTTCCTTCCGGATGATGACCGATAACCAAATCAATCTGGCCCTTAGGATTGTGATTTGAAAGATAGCGCGCCACCATAAGCTCACTGCTATCAATATCGATTCCAGCCATAATTTTTTTCACCTGCTTTGCGCCGCCATCAAAATGAATCCTGGTGTCGGAATATGGGTTTGTCAGTTTTTCCTTGTCAAAAAGTTCTTTCTTATCCTTAGAAAGTCCATCATATTTTTCTTTCTCTCTTTTGAGCATCTTCTCGATTTTTTCCTTGCTGCGAAAATCAGCCTTGATTCCAAATTCAATGGCCAATTTGTGAATTTCTTGAATATTCATATAAATAAAATTTTCAATGATCAATTTTCAATTTTCAAATAATTTTCAATAAGCAATTTTCAATTGATTTGAAAATTTTTATCATTGAAAATTCAATGTAAATTGTGAATTGAAAATTGGAAATTTGCTAATTATTTATCTTTCGCATCAGCGAAAGCGGTTCGATGTCTTTCCTGCTTATTACAATGTAATACAAATTACCATGTCCGCCATGAGCCGAAGGAACCTCCTCCATATCCTGATTATATATCGTTTTGATCTTAACAGAAATGTTTTTCTCCTTAGTTACAATTTCAAGTCCATCGCCTGGTCTGACAGCGTTATGTATTTTTACCTTCAATTTATTGCCTTCACCCTCCAAAACCTCGCCTACGAACTGAAATTGCTCATTAACCTGCTGTCCTGAAAAACCATGCTCCGGTTCATTGCCGAGCAAAAATCCCTTAGTATAGCCACGATTGGCCAATTTATCCAATTCCTTAGTTGCCCATCTGAAGATTTTCCTGGTCTCCTGAGGGGGTTTTCCGCCTTCAATTGCATCCAGAACGCTCCTATAGGCCCTTACCACGTTTGCTACATAGAATACGCTCTTATTACGCCCCTCTATTTTAAATGAATCTACGCCTGCTTCTCGGAGCTCCAGAAGGTGCTGGAGCAGATTCAAGTCCTTACTATTGAAAAAATATGTTCCGTGTGAATCCTGCTCTAGTAGTACAGGCCGTCCGCTTTGAACTTCCTCCACTTCCATCACCTCATATTCCCCGGTTTGAGTGTTTGAAATTTGGCATTTGGAATTTGTTTGTAATTTGCTATTTGTAATTTGAGATTTCTGAGTGTAAGCCCATCTGCACGGCTGCGTACAATCCCCCAGATTTGCACTTTTACCACTCATCCATTTGCTCAAAATGCAGCGTCCTGAATAGCTCATGCACATTGCGCCATGCACGAAATATTCCAATTCCAATCTAGGAACATGTTTTTTTATTTCCTTAATATCGTTCAGAGTCACTTCCCTGGCTAGCACGATTCTTTTTATTCCAAGGTCGTACCAAAACTTGGCTGCTTGCCAGTTGGTAACATTAGCTTGCGTGCTCAGATGTATTTCAGTCTCAGGCATGATTTTCCTGACCAAGGAAATGATTCCCGGATCAGCCACAATCACCGCATCCACTCCGATTTTCTTCAAAAATTTCAAATGTTTTTCAATAATCGGAAGATGATAGTTGTGCGCATAAATATTGAGCGTCACGAAAATTTTCTTGCCCATTGAATGAACAAGCTTTGTGGCTTCTTCCAAAGATTTCTCAGTGAAAGTGTTCACGCGTGCGCGCATGGAAACATCAGGCACTCCCGCATAGACAGCATCCGCTCCCCAACTGATGGCATATTTCAACTTTTCGGGACTCCCCGCCGGCGCCAAGAGTTCAATTCTGCTTGATGATTTCTTATTTTTAGGGGCTTTGGCGGACAAGCCCGCCGGCGCCCAGAGCTCAATTTTTCGGCTTTTTTTAGGCATAAAATTCATTATTATTCATATTATACTCTAACTCTTTTAGGCGGGTGAGTCAAACAACGTTCGCCAGTAATTCAAATTCCACCTCAGGTCATCAGATTTTTCTTAAAACAAAAAGAAAATGTCGTTTTACGACATTTTCTAAGTGAGAAGAAATATTTTTCAAACTTAAGCATTTTTCATGCCCATAATCCTTTCTTCTTCAGCAAGAATAGTGTTGATCTTAGCAACCAATTCAGACGGGGTGTGTTGGGACTTCACAAAATAATCCCTAGCTCCCATACCCAAGGCTTGTTGACGATCTTCATCATTGTCCAAATTTGTTGAAACCAAAACTAAGATTTTTTTGAAGCGCTCATCTTTTTTTATCCGCTCCAAGGTTTCAAATCCATCCATGCCAGGCATCACGATGTCCAGCAAAATCAAATTCACTTCCATATATTTCTTTTCCAACCACTCGAGCACCTCTTTCCCATTGACAGCCTGCAGAACCTCAAAACTGGCACCAGAAAGCGCCATGGTGTACATTTCTCGAAGGTCATCTTCGTCTTCAGCGATTAGAATGACTGGTTTGACTTGTTCCATATGATTGAATATTTTGTTTGATTATGTTTGAATCATAGCATTTTTTTCAACTTATATCAATACCAAAACAAAAAGAGAAGCACGTGGCTTCTCTTTTATGGTTCAAGTTGTAATGAAGATTATTGCTGAGGTGTTTCGCAAGCAGCAGCCGGAGCTCCTGCCGTAGCTGTTCCCTCTCCAAATCCTGGAGCTGGAGCAGTGGCGGAAAGTTCCTTAGCGCACTCCTTCGGTTGATTTGCAAATCCAGAACAGACCGCTTTAAGCAAGCTGGCGCTATCGCGACCGGCTGAAACAGTGGTTCCATTAACAACCAATGTTGGAGATCCTTGCACTCCGAATTTATCATTATCCTCTTTGTCTACATTGAACGGAGGGTATGTCGCATTGTCCCATTTGCTTTTATCTTTGACACTTTCGTTGATCGCAAATTCCTTGTCAGTTTCGCTCATGCAGCTGTTTACCTGAGATGCGACAATGCCGGCTGTTTTCATGCAAGAATCAGCTGTGCCTTGTCCGACCTTCAAGAAACATTTCAGATAATTGTCGAGTTTTGGTTGTTGAGTTTTCTGAATGCAATACTGTCTCAAATTTTCATCAACTTCATTTTGTCCGTGCATCGCGTAGTCGACAAATTTCAGATTGAATTTAATTTTGTTTCCAAGAGTTTCCAAGACTGGAAGCATTCCTTTTTCAATCTGTGTTCCATATGGACAGAAACTCATCACGAAAAGATCCACTGTCGGCACGTCAGCTTTTTGCTCAGCCTCAGTTTTTTCAGGAGCTTGCTCTGGCTTCGGTTCAGTTTTGGCATCCAAATCGATGATTCCCTGAGCCTGGATAAGTTTTTTTCCGTCTCGAGTCACGAAAACCGGAATGTCCTGCTTATCTACGTTCACGGTGACCTTGTATAGCTGTCCATCAATTGCAACCTCCTTGATTTCTGTTTTGGCTGTTGCGGGAACATTTTCCTTAACAAATTTCTCAACTTTGGTTTTGATCACTTCTGACCCCACATCAACTTTCTGCCTGTATTGCTTGAAAGCAAAACTTCCAGCAATAAGAAGGATCAAAACTCCGCCGGCAATATACATACCGTATTTTTTGCAAGATTCACTTTTGCAAGACCCGATTCCGCAACATTTTTTTTCAACTTTTTTCGCAGCAGTTTCGTCTTTTTTTATTTCTTCTACTTGCGCGTCCTTCACTTCTTCAATTTTATCCTCCACTTCATGTTCCTTTTCCATGCTTTTATCTTTAATTTTTAGATGTTTACTTAATGCTTCCCCAATTTTACACGGCAAACCGGAAACACACAAGACACAAGGCAAAATACAATAACCAAGATACAAATAACAAACAATTTTCAATAACCAAATTTCAATTATCAAGCGACTTGTAATTTTGGATATTGTAATTTGAGATTTGCTTAATTATTTCAATTGCAGCTTACGCAGCTGAAGAATCTCATCCCTGATAAGGGCGGCTTTTTCAAATTCAAGAGCTCGGGCGGCATTTTTCATCTCTTTTTCTTTCTGCTTGATATAGCCAGCCACGTCTTCCAAAGATTCCAGTTTGGTGAAATCAGGAGCAGGAATAGGATTCAATTCATGATCAATGATAGATTTGATGTTCTTCTTGATTGTGGACGGAGTGATGCCATGCTTTTTATTGTACGCTTCCTGCAAAGTTCGGCGACGGTTCGTTTCATCGATTGCCCTTTTCATCGAACCGGTGATGTTGTCGCCATACATGACAACGCGTCCGCTGACATTACGAGCGGCGCGTCCAATTGTCTGAATGAGCGACGTTTCACTTCTGAGAAAACCTTCCTTGTCCGCATCCAAAATTGCTACCAGGGAAACTTCAGGAAGATCAAGTCCTTCACGCAAAAGGTTGACTCCCACCAGAACATCGAATTCCCCGCGCCTTAATCCTTCCAAGATCCTGATGCGATCCAGAGTGTCCACATCTGAATGAACATATTCACACTTTATCCCATGCTCTTTCAAGAATTCAGAAAGATCCTCCGCCATTTTCTTGGTGAGTGTGGTGATCAAAACGCGCTCCTCTTTTTTAATAACTTTTTCAATTTCACCGAGCACGTCTTTCACCTGTCCGCCAGTCGGCTTGATTATGATTTCGGGATCCAAAAGTCCAGTTGGGCGAATAATTTGTTCGGCAACATTTTCAGCATTAGCTTTTTCATAATTTCCGGGAGTCGCCGTGGTGAAAATAAGTTGATTGATGTGTTGCTCGAATTCAGTGAATTTCAAAGGGCGATTGTCGAATGCACTTGGCAAGCGAAAACCGTTTTGAATCAAAGCCTCTTTTCTGGCGCGATCGCCGTTGTACATCGCATTAAGCTGCGGAATGGTCACATGTGACTCATCGATGATCATCAGAAAATCTTCAGGAAAATAATCAATCAAGGTGTATGGCGCTTCGCCAGCTTGTCGATCAGTCAAAAAACGGGAATAATTTTCAATCCCATTGCAATATCCAACCTCTCTCATCATTTCCAAGTCTTGCTTAGTTCTGCGCTCGATTCTTTCGGCCTCCAAAAGTTTCCCATTGTCCCTGAAATATTTCACACGTTCAGTTGCTTCAGCTTCAATTTCACTGAGTGCTTCTTGCATTACTGGCTCAGGCACCACGAAATGCTTGGCTGGATAGATCAAGGTCTTCTCAAGATTGCCTAATTTTTCGCCAGTCAGAAAATCATATTCTTGAATGCGTTTTACTTTTCCCAATTCCAATTCAATGCGCGTCACAATTTCTCTCCCTGGAGTTATGACCTCGATCGTGTCGCCAGTCACCCGGAATTTTCCTCGTTCCAAAATCTCACTGCGATGATATTGCATCTCAATCATTTTGGTCATTATTTTTTCCCTGGTATTTTCCGTTCCCACTTCGACTTCGACAGTTCCCTCGCGATAATAGTCCGGCGAACCCAAACCGTAGATGCATGACACCGAAGCCACGATGATCACGTCGCGCCTGGACAAAAGTGCGCTGGTGGCGGCATGGCGAAGACGATCAATTTCTTCATTGATCTGAACTTCTTTTTCAATATAAGTGTCCGATGAAGCGATGTAGGCTTCCGGCTGATAATAATCGTAATATGAAACGAAATATTCCACTGCGCTTTTTGGAAAAAAGGTACGAAATTCCTGCACAAGCTGAGCCGCTAAGGTTTTGTTCGGGGCAATTACTAAAGTCGGCCTTTGCACATGCTCTATGACATTGGCCATAGTGAAAGTTTTTCCCGATCCAGTCACACCCAAAAGCGTCTGAAATTTTTTGCGATGTTCCAGGCCATGGATAAGAGACTCAATCGCTTGAGGCTGGTCACCAGCAGGAATATATTTCGAATCGATTTGAAAATCCATACGCTTATAAAACAAAAAAAGATACAATAACCAAGATACAAACACCAAACAAAAACACAATAACTCAAAATCCAAATCGACCTGATTTGTAATTTGCTTGTTTTTTGTTTATTGTTTATTATCATCACTAATGTGATGATTCATATTACAATCTTTATTCAAAAATGTCTATATTATCTTATTAATATCAATAAAAAATTGACCATGACAATATTACAGTCTAAACTAAAATCATAGATATTAAGTCCTAAAGGAGGGTCTATGATAGCCACGGTTTCTTGGTTCAACTTCAAAAAAGGTTTCGGTCTAGCAGAAAAAGACGGGGTAAGGTATTTTCTGCATCACACAAAAATGAAAGTCGAGATTCTAAAGATGGCCAGTGAAGATGCTTTAGAAGGAAAAATCATAGAGTTCGAAACCGAGCCCGGAGCAACCGCAAGAGGCATAGCTGCGATAAATATCCGTTTTACATGATGGTCCTTCATGTGGTCATCATCGCCTCCAGGAGGGATGCTAGAAAATAGCCTCCCTCCTTTTACTTTTCCTCACTCATTGACCAAATAACAAAACCCTGATATAATCATATTACAACTTAGAAAGTCCGAATCTGACTCGCCTTTTGGCTCAACAAAAGGATAAGTCCGAAAACTTCCACCCGGAACAGGATTTTCTTTGTTTGGTGGAATTTTTTTATCAAATTTTCAATTCACAATTTTCAATTTTCAAACAAATCTCAATGATTCAATGTTGCAATTTTCAAACATTGGAAATTAAGTCATTGGAAATTGTTTAGAAATTACCTGCCTGCCGGCAGGCAGGGAAATTAAAAATTAGAAATTAAAGAACTAATTACACTGTTTTATTTATTTAGTTAACTATAATCAATTAAGCATAAAAACTATGCAATACGAACTGTTCTACCTTGTCGGAGAAAGACAAGAAGCAAACCTTGAAGCAATCAAGGAGGGAGTAAATTCAATCTTGGCACTTGAAGAAGCTAAGATGGTCGGAGAAGAATTGAGCGAGAAAAGAAAGCTTGCTTATGAAATCGGTCGCCAGAACAAAGGAACCTACATCACCCGTCGTTTCGAACTTCCTGAAATTGATTTTTGGGCAGATGAAGCAAACGGAGAAAGAGAATTCGGAATCGCAGCTATCACCAACAAATTGAACCTAAACAACGATGTTTTGCGCTTCATGATCGTGAAAACCAAGGATCTTCCAGATCTTGGTGCTAAAGACCGAAGAAAATCCATGGAAATGGCAGCTCAAAAAGCTCAAGGTCCACAGCGTCCACAGCAACGTCCGCAAGGAAGAGATAACGGGAGACCGCAACGACCAATGCAGCACACTCCTCGCCCAGCAGCTCCAGTTTCCGCTCCTAAAGTTGCACCTAAACCTGTAGCAACAGAGAAAACTGCAGTCAAAGAAGGAAAAGACATCGACAAGCAACTTGATGCTCTTCTAGGGTAATTAAATTCGTTTTACTAAAAAGTTAAGTGGTTAAGTAGTTTATTAGTTAAATAGGAAACACCTAATCAACTAAGCAACTATCTAACTAAGCAACTACTATGAATTTAAACAAAGTTCAATTGATCGGACGCTTGACCAGAGACCCTGAAATCCGAACCACTCCATCAGGTCAAACAGTTGCAACGCTCAGCATCGCAACCAACAGAACCTGGAATGACAAAGCTGGACAGAAACAGGAGAAAAGCGAATTCCACAACATTGTCATTTGGGGAAGATTGGCAGAAATTGCCGGACAATATCTGACCAAAGGACAGGAAGCATATTTCGAAGGAAGACTTGAGACTCGCGCCTACACAGGAAAAGATGGAGTTGAAAGAAGAACCACCGAAGTAGTGGCTGAAAACATGCAAATGGGATCACGCGCCGCCGGATCAGCTGGTCCACGTCCTGCTCCAATGGGAACTACTGCAGCTGCTGCGCCAATGGCGAATCGCCAGACTCCCGTAGCTGAAGAAATTCCCACCATCAACCTTGATGAGGAACAAGATGAAGTAAGACTTGAAGATGTGCCGTTTTAATTTAGTTAAATAGTTAATTAGGTTCTTAGTTAAATAGGATGAATTCCTAATCAACTAATTAAACTACGTAACCAATCAACCAAAATTTATGGAGAAAAAAACTTGCTACTTCTGCGATCAGAAGATGGACAAAATAGACTACAAAGACGCTTACCTGATCCGCCGTTTCATGAACTCTCAAGGAAAGATTTATCCTCCAAAGAGACATGGCGTTTGCACCAAGCATCAAAGAACTCTTTCACAAGCAATCAAGCGCGCTCGCGTGATGGCATTGGCACCGTTTGTAGTTAAGTAAAAAAACCGATCCGAAAGCTACGAATGAGATTCGAATCTACGAACTGAACTTCCTTTCGTAGATTCGTGTACGTTTCGCAGTTTCGTATCGGCAAACAAAAAAATGTTATCAATCAGTGATATCAAAGCAGGAAAAAATATCCTCTGGGAAGGTGCGCCATATGTCGTGCTTACCGCTGAACATTCCAAAACTGGCCGAGCCGGAGCAGTTCTTCGCACAAAATTGAAGAACCTTTTGAACGGAGCAGTTCTCGAAAAGACTTTCAATGGATCAGACAAGGCTGACGAAGCTGACATGTCAAAATCCAAAGCTCAATACCTATATCCAGAACAAGACGGATTCGTCTTCATGGACAACACTACCTATGACCAATTCACTCTTGCTAAGGAAGTTATCGGAGATGCCTATCTTTACATGCTGGAAGGAACTGAGGTCAGCGTGCTGAACTTCAATGAAATCCCGGTGAACATCGAGCTTCCAATCAAAGTGACTTTGACAGTTGTCGAAGCGCCACCAGGAGTCAAAGGAGACACATCTTCAGGCGGAGACAAGGTTGTGACCATGGAAACAGGATTGAAAGTGACCACTCCCCTTTTCATCAACGAGGGTGACAAACTCATCATCAACACTGAAAAAGGAGCATACGTTTCGAGAGCATAGGCAGCTTATCAGGCATTAGCTTCTTAGCTTTTTATCTTCTCAAGAATCCATAAAAAACCACGCTTTGTAGCGTGGTTTTTTGTATCTTATTCAATCAAGCTAGGAAACAATTTCAATTTTTTCTCCTATAAGTTTTCGATATACAAACACCATCATCAAAAGTGAAATTGGATAAGCGACCAAAATTCCGATTCCAAAGAAAAGAAGTCCGACTAGAAACATGAACATGATTGCAAATTGCAAAAGAAATAATTTCCACTTGAGCCCATTAGTAATTCTTCCACTTTCCTTTATCGCTTCAACCGGACTCATATCCTTATCAATAATAAAATATTGAAAAAATCCATATTTAATTTGCCAAACAATTCCAGGAATAATAAACAAGAGATAACCAGCAACAACTATCAGACCATACAGAATGCTGGAACCTAGAAATTTCCAGAAATATTTCATATCTCCAAAGATTTCACCAACATTCGCTTGACCGCCACGTGATATTTTCAAAATTATCTGCACGAGTCCTATCGTGACAATTATATTAAGAATGACGCTTGCTAGTGTTACTGCAAAAACAAACAAAGTTTCACCCTCCGCAATTTTGCTCAACATTGATACTGCAATAGAAATAGCAAAATATGCCAAAGCGAGCAGTAGCAACAATTTCATGTTCGCCTTGAAAGTTTTCCAACCGAAAACAAAAGCTTCTTCAATAGAGATGCTTCTTTCTTGCTCATTTGGAATTTCAGAAATTGAAGCAAGCGGATCAACTTGCGCTGATTGCTGAGAAACGATTTCGTTTTCGCTTTGCGTCCCAAATGGCGCAGATTTTTTTTCTTCTTCCATTTTTTTAATTTAATTTTTAATATCACAATGGCAACAGATATATATGGAAAACAAAAATCCCACCGGAGCGAGATTTTTATTTGGATTTAGAACAATCCGATTTGTCCGAACAAAGTGAACACCATGAGCGGAACCAATGCTACCAATACTGCGAAATTGAATTCCTCTGACTGCGACTCCTCTTTGTGTCTTTTTGCACAATGGGTGCATTTGTGTGCTGTTTGCATACTTTTTTGTTTTACTGCTCCCCCGAGCAATTGATTAAATAAATAACTAATTATTAATATTATACACCACTCCTACTGAAATGGATAATCTCAGAAAATGGCTTGATTTAGAGCAATTTTTTGAGATAAAAAGAAAGGAACCGTGGCGATAAATCACCCGGTTCCTAACTCTATGTTTCCATTATACACCCCTTTTTGCCATTTGTCAATGACAAAAAGAATTATGAATTATGAATCATGAATCAAGCATAATTCCTGATTCATGCTTCATGATTCAAAGTACCTGGAGTTTTGCTTTTTCAGCGATCTCTTTGAAGATCTTATCTGCGGTTTTCTTGTCCTCACGAAGGAAGGCCTTGGCACTTTCGCGCCCAGCTCCAAGTTTTATTTCACCATACGAAAGTGAATTTCCAGATTTCTTCACCACTTCATATTTCACGCCAGCATCGAGAAGATCTCCTGCCAACGAAATTCCCTCGTTGTACATGATGTCGAATTCCGCAGTCTTGAACGGCGGTGCAACTTTGTTCTTCACAATTTTGACTTTCACGCGGTTTCCAACCACATCCTCTGCCTTCTTGATCTGGGCGGCCTTGCGGACTTCGATGCGAACCGAGGAATAAAACTTTAGAGCCTGACCTCCAGTGGTAGTCTCAGGATTTCCAAACATCACACCGATTTTCATACGGATCTGATTGATGAAAATGACGGTCGCATTGGAGCGTGAAATGATGGCGGTCAATTTTCGAAGAGCCTGTGACATGAGCCGCGCCTGACGTCCTACATGCTGATCACCCATCTCGCCTTCGATTTCCGCCTTAGGCACCAAGGCAGCCACAGAATCCACCACAATCACATCAACCACGCCACTACGCACCAACGATTCCACGATATCCAATGCTTGCTCTCCAGTGTCAGGCTGGGAAACTAACAAATTCTTGATGTCGACTCCGATCTTTTTGGCATATTCAGGGTCAAGAGCATGTTCAGCATCCACGAAAGCAGCTGTTCCCCCTTGCTTTTGACAATTAGCCACGATGTGCAAAGTAAGAGTGGTTTTTCCAGAAGACTCCGGTCCATAAATTTCCACAATTCTTCCGCGAGGCACTCCGCCGATTCCAGTGGCAATGTCCAATGAAATGCTGCCGGTAGGAATAGCTTCCACATCAACTTTTTTCACATCGCCCAATTTCATGATCATCCCTTCACCGAATTTTTCCTGGATATCATCCACCAACTTATCAATATCCTTTTGATCGACATTTTTCATTCTCTCCACTGCTTCCTTGGGAGCTTTTTTTTCTTTAGCCATATAATTAGCTTTTTAGCTTTTTAGCTTCATTAGCTTTCCAGTTTTGCACTAAACTAATGAGCTGTAAGTGTAATTAATTTATTTTATTTTATTTTATTTGATCTGATGACATTCTGCCATTAGCGTCATAAGCTATATCTTTTGTTATTGCTGGATCGTCACTGATTCTGCCGAGATCTTTTCCATTTATTTTCACAAAGGTCTCATCGCCCTTTGTCGAGGTGATGCTGATATTTCTCTCAGCTTTGAAGGTTTGATTTGATTTTGGTTCCAATATCCCGCTATATTTCACTTCCCCATCGACTTCTATTGAGAGCCAGATCGGATTAGGATTCACATACACCTCGACAGCAAAAGGGTTTGTGATGGCGGCTTGATCCTGAGCATTTTCAACAGCTTCCAAACTGCCTTCAATTGAGTCGACAGTTGTTTGGAAATTCGCATTAACAGAAACCGATTGAGAAGCCTCTTTGTCAAATTTGCTTCGCGCCTTGACCGTTATCATGTTCTGTCCCGGACGAAGCCCCACGTCTTCACTAAATTCCCCGTTCTCACTGACCAAAACCTTCTGATCATTGATGAACACCAACGAATCTTTTTCGGCAACACCGGTCACATGAGTTGAAGTCCCGTCAGTGACGGCTCCGTCAGCCGGCTTTATGATCACCAAGCGAGGAGCTGAAACGAAATTGTTAACCTGGGCATAGAGATAGACAAAGCTACTCACCACCAAAATCAGGACCACTGAAATTATCATCATCTTAGGCGTAATGACGAGACTGGAAAAACTTATGGGTTTACTACTGTTCTCACAATCTGCAATCTTTTTGATATTCTTATGAATGCCTTTTTCTCGCTCATATTGCTTGATCAAGGAACATTCATTCAGACCCATAAAGATCGCGTAACTCCTCAAGAATCCTTTGACATAGACATCAGCTGGCAATTTAAGATATTCTCCTTCTTCGATGTACTCAAGATATTTGACTTGGATCCTGGTACTTTTTGATATTTCTCCCAAACTTAAACGACGCTCATTTCTGATCTTCTTCATGTTCTCACCTAAGGTCAGAGAATCAATTTTTTTGGTAGTAAATCGAACCATAGTCAACTTCGTTGAAAAAATCAAATTTCAAGATACAAGCACCAAACAAAATTCAATAATCAAATTTCAAACCACTTGTTTCCAATTTGAATCTTTGTATTTTTGAATTTGATTGGAATTTGTTTCTTGTTTCTTGGTTATTGCCAGCAGGCCTACATTTGCCATTTATCTCTAGCAACCTGATCCATCATCGGTTCGGAATATTCAGGTTGTCCTGCTGCCACCAGAATTTCACGCGGTTTAGCACCATCAGCCTCACCAATGATACCGCTGGCTTCCAACATGTCAATGAGACGGGCAGCTCTGGAATATCCGATTCTCAAACGCCTTTGCAACAATGAAGATGAGGCTTTCCCGGCTTGTATGACTATCTTTTTAGCTTCATCATACAAGGCATCCTCCTGATCACCCGAATCAACATCAGCAAAATCAATTTTATCTCCAACATAAGTGGTTGTCACCTCACCATTCTTGCTACCTTTTGGCTTTTGATCAGCCACTACAATATCATCTTCCAAATCATCTTCGATCTTTTCAAATTTTTGTTTTTTGATGAAGTCCACCACGCGTTTGACTTCTTCTTCGGAAACATACACTCCCTGAACACGTCTGAGATCGACAGCTTCAGCAGCAGAAAAAAGCATGTCACCATTTCCCAAAAGCTTTTCAGCTCCACTCGCATCAAGGATGGTTCGCGAATCCATTAAGGACGGAACTCTGAAAGCGATGCGAGTCGGAATGTTTGATTTGATAAGACTGGTGATGACGGTTACAATCGGTTTTTGCGTGCTCAAAATAAGATGGATTCCGATAGCGCGAGCCATTTGCGCCAAGCGGATGATAGCGCCTTCAACCTCTTTTCCATGTGAAGCCATGAGGTCAGCCAATTCATCGATGACAATAACGATGTATGGAAGTTTTTCAACCGATTCCTCAGTGATTTCCCCAGTTTCCGCATCAATCTTTTTGAACAATTCTCCACTTTCAGCTTTCTTGTTGAATGATGAGATATCTTTCGAGCCGACACCTTGGAGAAGCTTGTAACGACGTTCCATTTCTCCGATCGCCCATTTCAAAGCGGAAAGAACCTTGCCATTTTCCACGATAACGTCAGCCAGAAGATGCGGAATTCCATTGTATGGAGTGAGCTCAACTCTTTTTGGATCAACCAGGATAAGTCGCAGATCTTCCGGAGAGTTCTGATATAGCATTGATATCAGAATAGTGTTAACGCAAACACTTTTTCCACTACCAGTCGAACCCGCAATCAAGAGATGCGGCATCTTTTTGAGGTCGCCAAAAATATAATTTCCGCTGACATCTTTTCCAAGAGCTAGCAAAAGATTTGATTTTCTGTTTTCAAATTCCAGCGCTTGCAAAAGTTCCGGCAGTCTTATGGTTGCGGTTGATTTGTTTGGCACTTCTATTCCCACCAAAGATTTTCCCGGAATCGGAGCTTCGATGCGAACCTGCCGAGCAGCCAATCTCAAAGCCAAGTCACTGCTGAGAGTGGTGATTCTGCTGAGCTTCACTCCGACAGCTGGACGAAAACTGTATTGCGTCACGGTTGGTCCTGTTTTTATTTCCCCCGGTTCAACTTCGATTCCAAAATTTCGCAAAGTGTCCTGGATTATTTTGGCGTTCTTTTTCACATCTCCTCCTTGAGCTTTTTCAATTGAAGCTTCCAGCAGATCAACTGGCGGAAGTTCCCAGTCCATGATGGTTTGATGTTTTTTTTCTTTTTCCTTTTCCTTTCCTTTCGGCACCCAAGCAGCAGCTTTTTTCAAAACTTGATCCATGCGGCTTTCAGTTTCCTCCTCTTCCACATCTGGAACAAATTCGTCTTCCTCGGTGGCTTGTTCTTTTTCAACTTCAATAATAGGATCCGCCCGAACATCATCTTCTTCCTCTTCGCTTTCTTCTTGAACCTCTTCCTCATCTTCAGATTGTTCAGTTTTTTCCTTAATAAATTTCTGAAACAAGCTGACCAATGAAAAATTGAAAGCTACGATTATTCCAATCAGCATCAAAGCTACAAGGATCACGCTAGCTCCTATCGTTCCAACTAATTTGAAAAAGATTATCCCGAGCACATATCCCAAAAATCCACCACCTTCTCCAGCTTTAGCGATTTTGAGCATCTTGTCGGCGTCATATGCCAAAATGTGCACGAGACCCAAAACACTTGAGAAAGCAACGAAAATTCCTGCCAATTTTGAGACATAGAAAGAAGTTTCCTTGCGAAAGAGCAAGATGATTCCCGCTGTGATGAGCACCACAGGAGAAACAAACTTACCAATTCCAAACATCCAACCTGCCATGGAGTTTAAGAATTTTCCAAGTGGCCCGGCATCTACAATTTTTGCATCTGACAAAAAGCCAAGCACAAAAAGAATAGCCAAGGCAAACAAGAAAATCGCCACGGCGCTTCTTTTGGCATCGCCATGCACAACAGGAACTTCTTCTTCGTGCTCCACTTCAACTTGTTGTTTTTTTCTCCTTCCCATATAAATAGAATTTTGTTTTTATTACTTGCTGACCCATCGAATTGTTCGATAACAACTATATTTTAGCATATAATCGGGCCAACGCCTACAGTATACATCATATTTAATTGTAAATGTACCATCCCCCAGAGGATTTATTCAATATTTTATGATCAAACCCGAAAAGCCTTCTTTTTCAAACTTTCGTTTTTGGACATAAATAACACATTTTCAAAAATAAATCTTTGCACCCTCTCCAATCCTCCGATTTCCTTCCTGTAGTCCTCTTTGATCTTATACTTTTTGGCATATCTCAGTGCAGCGCTCAGATGCAAATCCTCCAACAATCTCAGCTTATTTTGCATTTGAGTGTAGAGGGAATTTTTTCTTATTTCATAAAGCCAGACAAGCAATAATCCGATTGAATATATTCCAACAAGCCCGACAGCCACGTATTCAATTGCAGTTAATATATCCATACGGGAGATAATTTTGAATTTAGAATTTTGAATTTAAAATTAAGTCAGAATGATTTAATATTTTAAACATCACAGAATTAAGAAATTATAAATTTATTCAAAATTAGAAATTAGAAATTAGAAATTAGAAATTTTTATTGCTAAAGGCTTATGAATTTGACCGGCAATACTTTTCTGAACACCCCTGCCACAAAAATGACATCCACTTCTGACAAATAAATTGGGTGATGCGTGTCATTGGTTGAATGCGGAAACAAGCCTATGACCCCATTTCCAACGCTCTTGTAGCGCTTGATAGTCGCCATTCCGTTGATCACAGCTACCACGATCTTTCCTTCAAACTCTCCATCCATTTCTGTTTTTTCAAAAATGACATAATCTCCGTCAGCGATTCCATCCTTGTTCATCGAATCACCCAGCGCTTTGACTGCAAACAATTTTTCCGGCTCAACCCGATGGAAAAGACTTTTGGAAATCTGCAGAAAATCATCTGCTCCGTCGTCGGCATAGGCCAGTGCTTCCCCACATGACGCCAAGCCGTAGAGCGGAATGGAACAAACGTTTTGCGCGTCTCCATAGCTGTCATTTTCAACCAGATATATTTTCTTGTTTTCGTCGCGGGTGATCAGATCTTTTTTCTCCAGCGCTTCAATCACCTGCATCACACTTTTCATGCTTTCTTCAATCCCCTTTGAAGAAAGAAATTTGTGAAGACGATAGCTGGTCGGCTTTTCTCCTTGCTGCATGGTCAACTCGCGAATTGATTCTAGGATGTTTTTTTGCTTGCTTGTCAGTTTCATTTTTTTTAGCTTCTAGCTGCTAGCTTCTAGCTTTCAGCTTTACGAAGAATTAAATTTATTAGAAAATTTCTTATTAACAAACTTTATTTTTTCTTGTTAACTTTATGAGCTTTATGAACCTTGTAAACTCTCTTAGTGCTATACTATCACTGATGCTTTATCACTGCAAGAGAAGGCTGTGGATAAGTCTTAATTAACACTAAAATTAAATATGTGACACAAAAAACACCCACAAGTGCGGGTGTTTTTCAGAAAACTGCCTATTTATTTCTCCAAACATACTTATAACCAGGTGGTGCTGGTGGCTTTGGTGGCTTTGGGGGTTGCGGTGCACGAGGCGGTCTTGGCGGTCTTGGCGGCTGTGGTACCTTTGGAGGTTTAGGTAGAGCTAAAGGCCCCTTCGGATCTATTGCTAATTTCCATGACATAATAATACCTCCTTTCTATTTTTTATAATTATTTTAGTCCAGAATAGGCACACTGTGGACATCTCCCACGTAATGTTGATTTTGATCCTCCACAATTTGGACATGTGTAATTAGCTACGCTTTTTTCTCTTTGCGAAAGCGCACTTCCTGCTGCTGTTTTCGAATTCTTACCTGAATTCTTATTCAATAAAACTTTAGATGCAGCGCTTGCCGCTTTTTTGCTTGTAATTTTTTTTGCCATTTGTTTTAATATCAATTTTAATTATTTATTTAAATTCGGTCAAAAATGACCTCTTTGATTTTAACTTTTTTTGCTTTCATTCTTTCCCCAGACATCAACAGTTCTGTAATCATAAAGGATAACTATCTTATTATCATTTGTTTTACGATTATGCTCCTCAACTTTAGCCTCAATATGAGAGACTGCGTCACGACTTGAAACTCCTATATAAATGTTTTTCAAATTACTTTTTAAAATAGCATCAAGTATGTGCGAATCATTTTCCTTTAAAGAAACACCGAACATTACAATGCTGCTCTCCTTCTTCTTCTTACTCCCTATGCCACGTAAAGACTTATAACAATGAATAAGATATGCACTATGCATAATTTTTGTCATTTTTTGCTCACTGTTTCCTTCAGATATAAATATGGGATATTTATTTTCATCCAAACTTGAACGTATTTGTTCCACAAGTGGTCTTTCCGTGTTAACGTATGTTTTCTTTATTATTTCGTCACCAGCATCGAAATAATGAAGTGCACCATGAAGATAAAAAATATTCATTTTATAAGCTTTACCCCCATAAACAACATATCCCTCATGTTCACTCTCTTCATTATTCCCAAATCCATCAACCAGATTAGCATGTTGTTCCTGCATCGTTGCCCAATACAGCAATAAATCATAATTCAAGGTGTATATACCACTAAAATTTTTCAAAAACGAAATACATGATTCTTTTTCTTCGATTGTGAGACTTGTAGATTTTTCGGGATGATTATTTGTAATAATTTTGACCAAATATTCTTTAAGTTTTTTATTATCTTCCATTATTTTTTCTTGTAATTCTTTCTCTCCGCCATAAATTCCAACTATTTTTTCAGAATCTTCCAAAATTCTCATCACACTTTCAAAATCGGCTGTTTCCAGTTTTTGGAAAACTTTATATATTTCACTATTTTCTGAAATAATTCCCTCCGTTATTGCCGATTCAAGCAATGTAGTAAATGAAAAACGCTTATGATCATATGCCATACTGAAACCATTTCCAAGCAATAAAAAGGGCTTATGCGTTTGATTTAAAACTTCTTCAAATGTCAATAATCTATCCATATTTTTTAAAAAATAAAAAGCAATTAAAAAAACACATCATTGCGATATATTCTTTCAATTGCCTATTAGAAATAAGAGATAAATTTTAAATATCTATTATTTTAATTTGGTAATAAAGGATGTCGAAGGTTTGTCGGACTCTCCCGAGGTACCTGATTCTCCCTTTTTGTATTCAGAACATTCATCGCGAAACTATAATTTGATTATACACAATAATTGATATTTGTCAAATACACATTATTTAAAAAATAAATGAAGACCCGCGAGAAGATTTCTCCGCGGGTCCTTTCACCATAAAGATGGCGAGATTTTTAGGCTGCAGTTGCAGCTGTGTTGACACTGCCTTTGATAACATCCGCCTCGCCATCTCTTGTGATCCATACGGTGCCACAAACAGAACACTCCATCACATCTTTCGCAAATCCCTCCGCGTGACGATTGAAGCTGACTTTTACATTCTCATTACAACATGGACATTCCATCTTGCTACCTCCTTTTTTGCACTTTTATTTAAAAGCCCGATTAATTATCGCAACAAAATCAACATCAGTCAATGCAAAAAACACCCCCCCGCAAGCTGGGGGGTTTTTTTTTTTT
>CAZAJN010000084.1:0-16789 GCA_964485555.1 uncultured Bdellovibrionales bacterium | reverse complement strand
TTTTTTGCGGCCTGCCTGCCCTGTCTACCGATAGGCAGGCGGTAGACAGGCTTCCGTGTGAGCGATAGCAGCGTTAGGCAAGTAAAAAAACAATTTTGTATGAACCTCACCGTGTAAATATGTAACGCCTGATAGTAATAATAAAAAAACTTATGAAATTCATCGAGCCCTATGCTGTCTTTGTAATTCCTATCGTTGTTGCAGTAATAATCCAGGCCGTAAAATTTGTCCTCTACAGCCTCAAGCACGGCTGGAACATCCGCTACGCCCTCACTCACGGGCACATGCCCTCAGCTCACACAGCTTTCGCTATTTCACTCATGACTTCAATCGGTTTTTATGAGGGAATACACACCGGATCATTTGCAGTGGCCGTCGCGTTGGCATTTTTGATCATAGACGATGCAACCCGACTAAGGATGCATTTGGGCGATCAAGGAAGATATCTGAACATGCTCATAGAACAGTTGGCAATCAGTGAGGAAAAATTCCCACGCCTCAAGGAGCGCGTCGGGCACAGAGTCAGCGAGGTTGTCGTCGGAGGAATTTCAGGATTCGTTCTGAGTTTTATTTTCATCTGGATCCTGTAACTAACATCTGTTTACATTTCACAAAAAGCTCCCGCGCGGGAGCTTTTTTAGCATTAAGTTTCAAAATTTTATCCGGCATTATTCATGGTCATACGCAATATATGGCTCCATAGAAAACAGCTGCGTTTTTTGTTTTGCTGTTTTCTTTTTGGCCAACAATTACGACAGTAATTCTTGAGTCCTTGCCCATAGATTTGGGTCAAGGACGTGCTCAAAAAGTAAATAGCAAAACAAAAAATACACTTGGTGCCAAATAATTGGAGCCATGTATTGCGTGTGACCCATTAGTTGCTCGGATTTGAGATTTTTTGCAGCTCCTCCTCAATCACCTTTTGATCATTCCAGGGAATTTTCTTTCCGCCAATCACCATGCTCTCTTCCGCACCCATTCCAGTCACAGCAATAATATCGCCGGGTTTGGCAATTTCAAGCGCCTTATTGATAGCATCTCTCCTGTCTGAAATTTTCCAAAAATTCTCGCCTTCCGTTTTGTTTTTAATTCCTACCGCTATTTCTTCGATAATTTTTCTAGGATCTTCATGATAAGGTTCGTCGTTGGTGATGATAACAAAATCAGCATGTTCAGAAACAACTTCAGCCATGATGGGTCGCTTACCGCGATCGCGATCCCCACAAGAACCGAAAACTGCAATGATTTTGGATTCGGATTTTTTAACGCCAACTAAAAAACTGTACAGCTTTTTCAAGGACTCAGGGGTTAAGGCAAAATCAACAATAATATTAAGCCCTCTATCATTTGCTACGCCTTCCATGCGGCCCGGCACGCCTTTTATTTTTGCCAGCGCCTCTTTTATTGTTTCCATTTCAATACCCTCTCCCAGGGCCACACAAGAGGCCCCGAGGGCATTCTCAATGTTGAATAAAGCCGGGACATGAAGCTTAAAGCTTGAATCGTGAATCGTGAATTCAGATTCGTTTATTCCTAATTTAATATTTTCAGCCTTGATGACTTCGATTTGCTGATTGCTAGTTACTAGTGACTGGTTACCTGTCATGTATCCATATTTACTGCCAATATTAAAATTCAAAAATTCTTCAGGATTCTCCATGTCCAAGTTCACGACAATCTTTCCCTTGTTTTTTGCCACTATTTCAAAAAGTCTTTTTTTTGCTTTTCGATATTTTTCAATAGTTTCATGATAATCCAAATGCTCTCGCGTCACATTCGTGATGAGCGCAACGTCATATTTCACACCCCAAACTCGATGCTGATCAAGCGCATGCGAAGAAGTTTCCAAAACAAGATATTCGCAATTCTCCCTGACAGCTCTGGCCGCAAATCTCTGCACTGCAAAAGCAGAATGCGTCGTGTAGTGTGAAAGATTTTTTTCCTCAGCTCCATTGATACGAAAATTTATCGTGGAAGCCATGGCCACTTTTTTTCCCGCCTGCTCCAAAATTCCTGTGATCATTTGAACAGTGGTTGTTTTCCCATCGGTTCCAGTCACTCCAATGACTCTGAGTTTTCTGGTCGGAAAACCAAACCAAACATTAGCCATCATTGCTTGAGCAAGATGATAGATGTTTTTTGCTGATTGAGGAACGAGTGATTTGATTTTATGCATCATACAATAAATAATATTTTTATTACAATAAAAAAGCAAGGGCTGATTTCTCAGCCCATATCTTCTTACTCTTTGAGTAACATTTCAGCCATTCGTCTGGAAAATTCATCTTGTTTCTTAGCCAATTGGCTGATTTCAGAGAAATAGCGTTCTGCCATGAATTTAACAAAACTTTTTGAGGGTTTGATCTCGTGAAGATTTGTGCGAACTGACATTTCTGCTTTCGCTGCTAACATATTCATGTTAACCTCCGTTTATTATTTTAATTTACCTTCTTAATCTCAGAGCAAAAGATTTTGCTATCTGTAATCCTCTGTAAAGCGCATGCGCCCGAGGATTGATAACGATATCATAGCTTCCTGGAAATTCAATGGGCTTGGTCAGTGGAGAAAATCCGAGCTTGAACTTTGTAACCCCCACCAAATCGCTATGCTTTTGATGTTTTGCGCTAGGAGTCTGCACTCCGCCGAAATCATAAGTTTTGCAGCCTCTTTCCTTTGCATCCAAAATAGCCTGCCACTGCAAAAGAAAAGGTGCCATGACATTTCTATGATTGTTGCCAGAAGCTCCATGCAAATATGTTGCATGTTTTCCGTAAAATAAAACAAGATTGGCAGCAATAATTTTTCCCTCATATTCAGCCACATAAATTTTCAACATCTCAACAGGAAAACTTTCGATCATTTTTCTATAATAAATTTCCCCATGCGTTGCGATCCCCTGCCTTTGCGCCATTTCATTAGTGAGCGCCAAAAAAACTTCCAGATGCTTTTCTTTTTCCGTTTTTTCACTGCTTGCTATTATTTTAACACCCTTCTTTTTGGCTAGTCCAATGTTATAGCGCGTCTTTGCTTTCATTTCACCCAGCAACTGCTCTGGTGTTTTTTTAATGTCAATCACAAAAATTTCCTTCGGTTGCATGTCATGAGGAGCCCTTAATACTTTCTCCTGAATGCTATTTTTTATCAAATCCAAAAATTCGTCGCCCGTGGGCTCAATCCTGATCCAACCAGCATTTTCTCTTTTGGCTAAAGCGACAATTTCTCGAATTCCACTGGAAACTTTATTCTTGTCATCTGAATTTTGATTGGAATTTGTATTTTGCGATTTGAAATTTGGAAATATCGGTCCTCTCGGAACATACAGATATCTGCCCACAATCGGCAGAGTGTGTTCAATCAAGCCAGCACTGAAGTGATCATCTTTAATTTCAAAAACTCTTTTACCCGCAGATTCCTGGAATTTTCTCCAATGCGAAGATTGCAAAAAATCTTCCGTCTGGAAGTTTTTTTGTCCTGATTCAATTGTTGTTTTTTCTTCCTGCATAGGCCAATTGTATCAGTAAGCAAGAAAAAATAAAAGGATGATTAATCTTTAATGCAACGCACAGATGAACCTGTAGTCTTGATTGCATTCGCAGTTGTAGGTATTGTCATATTACTAAATCTCAAAAGGTAACTATTATTATTTGAGGTATTGTACGTGCTGGACCAATAAAATCCCTGTTCTCCCGCAAGAGCGACAGTAGCATTCGTCCCTCCGCGCGTCCCAGCTACTGTAATTTTTAATGATGTCTGATAAAGCTTATCCAAACAACCTGCTGTACAATTTTTAAGTCCAGCACTGCTGATAAAATTTTCCCATTCGCCACCAGCGCCACCTGTCGGCAAGCGATAACCATCTGGACATGGGTTGTTGATGCCATCATCCTGCCAAAGATCATTTGCATTAGGGGTCACCCCGTTGTACCAGTTCCATGGGGCATGGGGGTAGAAGATAAACTTATGCCCAGGAGGATCAATTGACGACGATGGAATATTACTTGTGTTACTTGTTCTATCTTGATGCCCGTCATTTCCTCTTCCCCATTGAAACAGCCATCCATAAGCCAATGGATCAGTAGCAGAAGTGGCAACCTGTTCAGCTCCTAAATTTCTGTCCAGCCAACAGTTTCCATCTTCACCCAAAACTTCTTTGTAATCGATGGAATTATCTTTTTTGTCAGGAATCAAATCCGTTGAACAATGGCGAACAGAAACCTGCACGGCTCTGATGGTTTTCTTGAAAGTACCAATTGCTTTTATGTCACCCACCTCGGTAACTTGCCTGCCGCAGTCGTCTATGAGCGTAGTTGTGCCAACCTTAAAAAAAGTTATTTCGTATAGCATATCTGTACTCAGACTCCCTTTTACGGTGGCCACCCCGTCCAACACTGCACACTCTCCACTCGGGAAAGCATCACTAAGCTTGTTGTTTGAATTTTTGAGGACAGCATTAATTTTTTTCACAGCAGACTGCACACCACTGTCCGCGATTTGAAAAGCTTGAGATGATGATTGCGAAGCTCCAGCGCTCTTCTTTTCCAAGATTGTCACAGTAGACATGGTTCCCACGATGGAAAACATCACTGCCAAAATAATTAATGAATAGGCAAGGATTGAGCCTTGAGCTTTTTTCATTTTCATATCAAAAAAATTTAGGGATGATTTAATTTTTTATTTATATAAAATTATACCACGATTTTGCATAATAAAAAAATCATGCAACATGGGCATGATTTTTTTATAAACTATTTGCGTCCCAAGCTTTTGAGAGCCAGCTTCACGCGATCGCCAACATCTTTGATATCAGCCGGGATGAGCTTAAGCGTTTCGCGAGCTTCAGAAACCGAATACCCCATTCCCGCCAAAGCTTCAAGCGCATCACTGTCGCCGGTAATTTGCGCTTTTTCGTGAGCAGGCATGTCCACAATCTTGTTTTTGAGTTCCAAGATCACACGTTGGGCAATTTTTTTCCCAACGCCTGAAACGCGCGTCAAAATTGTAGGATCCTCGTTAAGAACAGCTGTTCTCACTGTCTTAGGATCAGCTATTGATAATATTCCCAAGGCAGCCTTGGGTCCGATTCCTGAAATTCCGATCAGAAGTTCAAACATTTCCAATTCATCAAGCTCCAGGAATCCATACAGGGCCAAGGTATCCTCACGCACGTAGGTGTGAGTGTAGACCTCCACCCTCTCTTTGCCTGCGATTATTCCGAAAGTATGCAGAGTGACGAAAACCTTATACCCTATTCCATTCACATCTATCACCACATAAGAATCCTTCAAGAAATCTATTTTTCCGTTTAACTTTGCTATCATTTATTTTCTATTATTTTTTATATAACTGGAGCTGGCGCAGGCGCCGGAGTTTCAACGACTGGCTCCGGCTCAGGAGTGCGATCTTTGAAGAAATCAGCCTTGCATTCTTGAGCTGGTGCTGGCTCGAGATCCTTGAATTTCTTCTTATTATCCTTAGCCCATTCCTGGACGCCTTTCTCCCAACCTTTGAACTGCGAATCACTTTTAGGATCCTTAGGATAGTCGCCTCTTGGATCATCCTTATTCACATAATACAAAATGTCATGAATTTCTCCGAAATCTTTTTCATCTCTCCTGTCTTCCGGGCAAGTGTCATTCGCCAAGCAATATTCGCCATTATCCTTATCCCTTTCCTTTTTGCACACACTTACATTTTCTTTGACATCCTGTTTGCCAAGCAGTACCAATTTCTCAATGTCTTCTTCTTTTTTATATTCAGGAAATTCTTCGACTGCATAATTTCCAAGAACCTGATTCATGAAACTTCTCCAGATCGGCGCTGCGACCACGATGGCATCAGCCCCAATTTTCATGGATGAATTGTCATTGTTTCCCGTCCAAACGCCTGCAACCAACGACGGAGTGTAGCCCATCGCCCAACCATCCCTGAATTCATTGGTTGTTCCAGTCTTGGCTGCCACAGGACGATCAGTGAACTTGAATGGATTGTTGTCGCCGAACACCGGCGCTCTGAGTTCATTGGTAGACATGATATAATCAAGCATTGCAACATATTTTTCTTCCAGCACGCGTTGCCCCTCAGATTGTTTGAATTGCTCCAAAACCACACCATCCTTGTCTTCAACTTTCAAAATTACAGTTTTGTCTCGATGAACCCCGCCGGCAGCCAAAGACCCATAGGCATTGACATGGTCGATCAATTTCACCTCTCCACCACCCAGCACCAATGAAAGACCGTAGCGATCAGGTTGATTTAGACTGGAAATTCCAAGACCCTTGGCCAGATTTATGGTGTCTTTTACTCCCGCCAAATACAAAGTTTTCACGGCCGGAATGTTAAGTGACATGGCTAACGCGTCTTTCATTTGAAGTGGGCCACGGAATGATCCGTCATAATTTTGCGGACTATAATCCTGCTCTGAGTCGGATGAAAAATTTGTCGGAACATCATAGAGCAAAGTTTCGGGAGTGTATCCCTTGGTGAACGCTGTCAGATATACATATGGCTTGAAGGAAGATCCCGGTTGACGATTAGCCAAGGCCACATTGACCTGACCATCAATTGATTTATCGAAATAATTTTTTGAGCCGACCATGGTCAAAATCTGACCAGTTTTTGGATCAGCAGCAACCAGCGCCGCATTGGAAGCTTTGTTTGCTTTGTTTTTTTCCGCTCCCTCAGTCACCACTTTCTCAGCTATTTGTTGCATGTTCCAATCCAAAGTCGTATATACCTTCAAACCACCCTGCTCAACGGATTGCTCTCCATATTTATTGACCAAATAGTCTTTGACATACATCACAAAATGCGGAGCGGAAATGTTGTTTTGTTTTGGAGAAATTTCAGCCAAAATATCTGTGCTCTTGGCCTCTTCGGCTTGCTGAGCGGTGATGTATCCTTGTTCAGCCATCCTGTTGAGGGCAGTTTTCTGACGCGCCAAAAGAGCATCCGTGTGCGTTCCAAAAGGAGAAAAATATGTCGGGGCATTGGGCAAGCTGGCCAGCAGCGTAGCTTCAGACAAGGTCAATTCCTTGGCAGATTTATTAAAAAATGTTTGCGCTGCCGCTTCAATGCCATAGGCACTTGAACCATAAGGAATCTGATTCAAATACATGCTCAAAATTTCATCCTTTTCATAGCGCTGTTCGATTTCCAAAGCCAAAATCAATTCTTTTATCTTTCTGGTCAAAGTTTTCTCAGAAGTCAGCAATGATTGTTTCACCAATTGCTGGGTGATGGTGGATCCTCCCTGAGCTTTGGCTCCCTTGACTACATCTTTCAGTGCACTTCGAATAATAGCGCTGACCACGACGCCATGATGATCATAAAAGCCCTGATCTTCCAAAGAGATCGTCGCAAATTTCACATTTTCAGGAATCTGCTCGAATGGAATCACTGTTCTCTTCTCTTCGCCATGAACATCATAGAGAAGATGCTCTCCTGTGCGATCGTAAATTTTGGTGGATTCCGCCACGTTGCGGCTGTTCATGGCTGTGGGACTTGGAAGATCTTTTGAGAAGTAGATGAAAAGTCCCACAACAAACAAAAAGCCTGTCCCAAAAATATAGAGCGAGATTTTTCCTAACAATTTCCATCTGTCCTTAGCTGAAATGCTTCTGAAGTTTTTTGATATGAATACTGGTTTCATATTTTATAAAAATAAATCTAATAATAGTCACACTTACTAGATACATTATATGCTTATAGAGCTTTTTTTCAAAGCTGCTATATTATACATGAAACTGTTCGAATATCAAGGGCTCACGGCCGATTTATTTTCAAAATAAAAAGCCATCAATGCCAAGACGTTCCTATGCTCTCCTTTCCGAAAGGATCCATTATTCTTAGCTTTTCCATTTTCTGTGAAGAATTTTTTTTCACTATCAAAAGATTTTTCAAGATCCGCTAAAATATTTTTTTCAATTTCGGTTTCTTTCCGAAGCATTATCGCGCAAACCATGAATTCAGCCTTCACATCAAGTGAGATGTCCGCATAATTCTCCATGATTATTTTTTCAGCAAAAAGAAACATTTTTTCATAAACATGCTCATTCCTTTTTATATTTCTGGCATAAAAAGCTGACTCACCGATTATGCAGTGAGTGAGAAGATAAATAATCGAGGACACCGAAACCTCATTTTTACGGTAAGCATTCTCGGTTAAATCAAGAAAATATTTCGGGTCAAAATATGTTTCTTTTTCATTCAAGAAAAAATCCAAAGCATAAAAATAGTTGATAGCATGAGTAGACAATATTGCAATAGCCTCCTTGTCGGCATACAGCTCAGATCTGAGAGAAGCAAGTTCTTCTTTTTTTACATACTGATTTATTATTTTTCTGATATCCACCCCATAAACAGTTTCGCAAAAAAGACACTTGAATAATATTTTATTATACTTTTTCAAGAGCGGATATTTCAAGAAAAAATTTTTTCTATCTTCCATGAAGAGTGTGCTGTCGTAATTGATTTCTTCATCAAACTTTTCTCGAATTTTTTCAGAATATTCATCATTGTTTTTTCCGATATATTCCATTTTTAACTGATCCAATTCATTTCTTGCAAATTTATCACCGCACCAAAAAAACAAGCGCGCCGCAAAATGGAAGCGTTTATCTTCTAGTTTTTCAAAATTGTCCTTGTAGTTTTTTTCAACTTGCTCAAAAGGATCCATTCTGTATTGAGTGGTGACTAATTCTTATCCAATATTTCGTAATAAAGTTCGAGATATCTCTTTGCCATAACAGTACTATCGAAATTATCTTCAGCATATTTCCTGCATTCTTGTCTGTCAAAAATTTCAGTATTTTTCACTGCTTGAACTAATTCCGAAAAATCATCGGAAAGAAAAGCGATTTTTTCATTTCCTAAAAGCTCAGGCAACGGACCTATCATTGTTCCTATTATAGGAGTTCCACAAGCCAACGCTTCTGCCACAACCATCGGACAGACCTCGGGCCTTCTAATTGGAAGAAGCAGAGCGGAAGCACCCCGCAAATATTGATAAATTTCATCATGCCCCACCTCGCCTTTGTAAATAATATTTTCACTCAAAAAAGGCTCGATATTTTCTGCAAAAAAAATCTTTCTTTCCTCGGTATTCCCTATTCTTCCAAAGATTAATAATTTTTTTTCAGCCTTGATGGCAATTTGAATCGCAGTGTCTATTCCCTTTTGATCATTAAGCCTGCCCACGAACATGAGATACGAACCTTTTTCAAAAGAATATTTTATATTTTTTGTCGGGACGCCGTTATGAATGACTGCTGAAGCTTTCAAATCTCCAAGCTGAGATTTGCTTAATGCAACCGTGTGCAAACCAGCTTCAACCATTCCATTATACACATCCGCCGGAAACCTGTTGTGAAAAGATATCACACATGGAGTTTCAGTTTGCCCGCAAACACCAGCGGCATATCGCTGCGAATGAAGATGGATGATATCAAAGTCATCTTGAAATTCCAAAACTTTTTCCTGACTTAAGATTTTTATTTTTCTAAATTCTTTCGGGGCAAGCTCTTGGATATTCATATTCCAAATGCTTTTTTCAAGAGTTGCAACATGTTTTGCACGCGTGTTCCAGTCGGCTGGAGCAAATAATGTCACATCTATTCCCATGTCTAAAAGCGCATCAGTTAAGTTTTGAGTGACGACTTCCGGACCACCCGTATCTCCAAATGGTGGCGCAACCATTGCAATTGAAATTCTGTTTTTTTTCATTTAAGTAAATTCCTTATGGTTTCAAAATTTTCCTGCTTAGTTTTTTCATCTCCCAAAAAAGTCACCAGATCAATTCCAGGGCAAGTGTTCATTTCTATGAAATAAGGCTTTCCACTATTATCAAAAATAAAATCCAAAGAATATTGAGCATTAGGAAAAACAGAAATCTTGTCGTTTATTTTCTCAGCCATTTCCATCACTATTGATGGAATTTGTTCAGGCAATATCATTTTGCCTGATGCTCCCTGATGAAGATTTGTAAACAACGATCCCGGAGCAGCAATTCGAGAAAGCGCATATGCCATTTTCCCCCCTTGGAAAACAAGTCTTAAATCGGAGACTTCATCTTGCGTTGAAATTCCAGGTATTCCTTTTTCGCTTGCAATAAATTCTTGAATCAACACCGGATAAGTGTAATGGACATCGATTGCGGATTCCTTCTTTCCAATAAAAATTCCAAAACCGCCACTTCCATAAAGAGGCTTCACAACAATTTTTTCAGAAGGACTCTTACTAATAGAATTTTCAAGCTCATTTTTATCATTCGCAATTTCAGTAAACGGCATGAATTCACCAAACATGACGTATTGGGATAATTTACTATTGAAAGTTGCGCGAAAAAGTGGATCATTGAACAACAAAGTTCTTTGAGCAATTTTTAATTTTAAATCCAATAAAGAATAATCATATTTACTCAATACCTTGTCGTAAATCAAGTCTGCGGCTATCTCATGCTCAATTTTTTTCCAAAATCCGCCCCTAAATGCCCAAGCCTTTGTGAAAACATTTTTATCAAGATCATACCATTTCAAGCTTGCACGAAATAGTTCTATTCCAGATTTATCAGCGCGCTGCATCCAATCCTGAATGGCAAGTCTTGTCCCCTCGTTTGTGACAGGAGTTTCCTTTTTCCAATCATCACCTGAATACATTATGATAATGTTTTTCATATTTGGAATAATTATTCTATTAACTTCTAATTCAGCTACTTGCTGACATCAATCAAAAACTTTTTCAAGTTTCTCTTACCAATAATAATCGGATATTTGAGGTGTGCGCGATTGATCAAGGTGACTTTTGTGGAAATGACAACACCATCCATGACCACTGTGATTTTTATAGTAGGCCTATAAGTCGAACCACTTGCTGAATTGACAATCACCGTGCTTTCAAGATGTGGAATATGCTTGTATATATCCCAACGTTCTTTCTTGCTCAAGTGTTTTATATCGCTATAGGTAGATTCAATTTTTTGATATTCCCTAACAGTGTCCTCAAACCCGAGTTGCTCGGCCAGGTCAGTATCAATTGAAGTGAATCCAGCCCCAGTGTCAATCTTGGCCTCAAGCTCAATGCTTTTATTGTTGCGTCCGATCAATTTTACCTTTTCAACCGTACCGATCACTTTTCTTCCGGAAATTTCCTCCACTTCTTCTTCAACCTCTCCTCCGAAAAGATCTCTTCCGACGCGCACTCCGCGAGCAGCTGTTTTTATTTTCAATCCTTTGATTCTTTCAAGTCTTTCCTTGAGACCGCTCAGGTTTGCAACTTGAATTGAAAGTCCTGGACGAGCGTTTATTTCCAAAAATACCGGCCCGCGTTCACGATCAATCGCCACGTCAGCTCCCAAAAATCCCATGCCTGAAACTTCTTGGGCTTTGACTGCCAAAAGCAGCATTTCTTTCCAATATGGAATCCTGATACCGGAAAGAAGCATTCTTGTTCCAGGGACGTAGTCAATAATATTTCCTTTTCCAAGCACTGCTGTCGTGGTGACTCCAGTTGCAAGGTCGATTCCTACTCCGATTCCTCCCTGCTGAAGATTGGCCTTTCCGCCAGACTCCTTGGTTGGCAAACGAAGCATGGCCATGACAGGAATCCTGTTGAAAACAATCACACGAATATCGGGAATTCCTTTGAAGGCATATGGTTTGAATAATTTGAGCAAAGTAAGTCTTTCTTCAAAAAAAGCAATGTCTGGCATGTTAGCCAAGGAAAAAGCACCATCCAAAATGTTGCGAATATGATTCTTGATGTCATCAACTGTGATTTTTTTTCCATCAGATTTGATCCAGACAGGCTCAGGAACTTCACCCTCCTCGCAAGCCAAGATATCTTTCTGAGAAGGTTTTTTGCGCCCATAGACGACAAGAATTCCTCCGCCACCATATCCTCGATTCGGTTTCAGTGCAAAAGAAGACGGCAAAGAAGACCAGTCAAAATTTTCCAATTCTTCAACTGATTTTATTTTGGCCAAAAGTTTAGGCACTGGAATGCCACCCTTCTTGAGCATTCTTTTGCTCAGAATTTTGTCATCTGCCAACTTCTTAGCTCTCTTTCTATTGTAAGGTCGAATGTAATCAAGATTGCGAGCATTCATGCCCAGCAATTTCTGACCATTCTTGAAAATTTCAAACATAAAATATAATTACCAAAAACCAAATTACAAAAACCAAACAATTTACAAATTCAAATAATCAAAATACAAACGTCTTGAAGCTTTAATTTTGTTTATTGATTTACCGGCTGGCGAATTTAATTTGTTTGATGTTTGTATCTTGTATCTTGTATCTTGTATCTTGTATCTCGTATCTTGATTCTTGATTCTTGATTCTTGATTCTTGAAAAATCTATTTAAGATTTTTCAACACCTCCCTGAAACGAATATATTCATTAAGGCGTAGTCCATCCCACTTCCCAAGAAAAATATTGATTGGGATGGTGATCAAAATCATCCAAGGAAAGGCCACCATTCCCTTGATGAGCAATGGCCAGCTCGCAAGATAGTAACCTGCAAGCGAAATCAAAAGCGTCTCTGAAGCAAGGATGACAGCAGCTCGATTACCTTTTTCAATTTGAGCAGCCACGAATTTTTCCACAATCGTGATCATGATCAAAATTGGGAAAATAGAAACAGCAGCCAATCCAGTTCTGTGCATCGTACCGCCCAAGCTGAGCAGGATCAAAATAGAAAAAGCGATAATGCTAAGCGTTATCGCCACACGTGGAAGATATAAGATGCGAAGCCCTTTGAGGGCGAAGCGCAGAAGCATTCCAACCAAAATCACCACGCAGAAGATGAGAACTCCGTAGCGAAGCTGCGGAATCGCCAAAAAAGCGAAGGTCACGATGGCTGGAGTGTAGATTCCAAATGCTTTGATTCCAATCACCTGACGGAAAAAAGCGATCAAGGTGACCACAATAGGCAACATCATGAGCAAAATCACAGTGTCCAATGGAACACCCTGCTCGAGAAAATATTTTATGATAGGACTAACATTCTCCATAATAGTAACTTTATGACTGATTAGACTTCTTTGATTATATAATTTCTAACACTTTCATCTTTTAAAATCTAAAATCTCAAATCCAAATGACAAATGATCAATAAGAAAACGTCCTCAACTTCTCCTGATCTCTCTCATTTTTCTGGAATTAATATGGCACAGTGCGATTGCGATCGCATCGGCCGTATCATCCGGCTTAGGGATCTCTTTGAGCTTCAAAATATTCTTCACCATAAGCTGAATCTGTTTCTTTTCTGCTCTGCCGTAACCAGTCAAAGCTTGTTTGACTTGGAGCGGTGTGTATTCAAATATGTTAACACAAAATTTCTCTAATGTCAAGAGGATTGACCCGCGGGCCTGACTCACCTTCATGACTGTTTTGACGTTTTTGAAAAAGAAAAGATCTTCAACTGCAGCTTCCTCGGGCTTATATTTTTCAATTATGCATTCCAAATCCTTCACAACCTCAAAAAGACGCTCCGCTGTGGTGTTTTTCGGTGATGTTGTGATGTGTCCGTATGCAACTGAAGTGACTTGTCCGCAAGTTTCATCCAAAACAGCCCAGCCAACAATGGCAGTTCCTGGATCGATACCGAGAACGCGAAGAGTTTTACTGGTAACTGAGTCTTTTTGTTTTTCCATTATCAGTATTTCAATAGAAGTATTAAAATCTAAAATCTCAATGTCAAATAAAATCCAAAAAAATTCAAATCCCAATTTTGGACATTTTGGATTTTCGTCATTTATTAGTCATTTGACATTTAGATTTTAACATTACAATTTATAAGCATTTGGCTTATAAATTGTCGTATATCTCCTGCACGTCGTCATTTTCATCCAATTTTTCCAAAAGTCTTTCATAGTCGATTTTGGACTCTGGATCGAGCTCTGTTTTTTGGACAGCGGCATAAACAAGCTCAGCGCCTTCAACTGTAAGGCCTGCCTTATCCAAATTTTCTTTAACTTTCTGAAGATCTTCAACTTTGGTGTAAACGACAATCATGTCATCTTCGAAGATAGTGTCCTCTGCTCCAGCTTCGATGGCTATCATTTCAACATCATAAGGATCTCTGTCTCCAACAGCCACAGCTATGTTTCCCACTAATTTGAACATGAATTTCACTCCGCCTTCAGCTGCCGGTTTTCCGCCAGCCTTAGTTAGAATGCTGCGCACCTCGCTTCCAGTTCTGTTTCTATTATCGGTAGCGGTTTTGATAAGCATGGCGACATTACCAGGACCATAGCCTTCATAGATGATTTCCTCGATATCAGCTCCGTCCTTCAATTCGCCGGTTCCTTTCTTGATCGCTCTTTCAATGGTTTCTTTGGGCATATTTACGTAACGCGCCTGATCGATTGCCATTTTCAACTTGAAATTCATTTCCGGTTTTCCGCCACCTTCCTTGGCCGCAATTGTAATAAGACGGCCGTATTTGGTGAATACGTTCGCTCTTTTGGCGTCATTAACGCCTTTTCTTTGTTTTATCCCCGCCCAATGTGAATGTCCACTCATAATCTTAGCTTCTTAGGCATTAGCTTCATTAGCTTTTTAGCTTAAAACTAATCTAAGAATTTTAACTTACATACTTATACCTCAGGATTACCCCCTTACTACCAATATGTTATATATTTCAATACTAGCACCCTGAAAGAGGCTTTTCAAGCCCAAATCGATGTTTCCATCTTATGAACTAATTTATAATATTGACATTAATATTAACACGAGTTAGTATGTATTTTAGCACTTTACTCACCGAGCGAATAAGCTCTCTTGTTCACGCAACTTTCAACGGGAGGAAACATGAAAAAAGCAATAGGTGTTGTAGCATGCGTGGGAGCACTCACTGCTCTCGGCTACAACCGCTTCGCCCTGTTTTTTGGGCCGATCCCGGAAACTCAGGCGGCGGTCAACTCGGAGATAATCCGACTGGTCGCCACAATGGCACTCGCTGGAATTCTGCTGGCGGTGGCATGGTTCTGTCGCCCTTGCCGAAATTGAAAACTTTTACTCATCTGAGCAATCCGGCTGTCACCCTTGTGGCAGCCTTTTTTCTTTTCTATTTTTTATTGTTCCATCACAAACAATTGAAATTTCTTGCGATAGCTAAAAGTTTCAAGACTCTATGTTCCTACCTTTTGCCCACGCGATTTCAAAAAGTGGCTTCATGGAGTTAACAAGTTCTTCGGATTCAATAACTACGATAAACGGATTTTCTTCGAGAGATGTTATTGCGATTTTATTAAGATAGATTGTAAAATCCATCTTAATTTCATTTAGATCGGCAAGCGTGCGCACTCTTTCCCCAACGGATGCAAATTTTTTCCCGATTTCAATTTCATCGTTTCTTTCCGGAACCAAATGCCTATTGTAAACAACATGAATTTTTTTATTATACCCCTTTATCCATTTCTCATTTGCACCAGGAAAATGCTGCTCTATTCTCTCATAAGACGAAATGAAGAAGGCATCATCAACTAATGTTATCTCATCCCACACTTTCCAAATCCCTTCCTTTGTTTCGTGATAAGTGATTTTTGGTCTTGATTTTCCTTTGTTTCCCAAAGTTCTCAGCATAGGAAGCATCTCAGAAAAATTTTTAGTTACACCCTTAAGTTGTAGCAAAATAACAGACGGGTCCGTGGCTTGATAAGCATTAATCTTTCTTTCAGGAATCTCACTTGCATAGCCTCGCCTCACAAGCCCCTCAAGAATTACATAAATTATTGAACGCTTGAGCTTGGTTATCCTAGAAACGTCAGTAACGGTCCCCTGTCCAAGTTCAAGCAACGCCAAATACACTTGCGCTTCTTTTTCCGTAAAGCCTGCTGTTTCCAAAAGTTGTATTAAGTCTTGATCCATAATTTATATTCAACAATCAATAAAATTGTGTCATCTCGAGTGTAGCGTAGCGGAATCGAGAAATCTGAGTCCTGCATGCATAAGATTTCTTGACAAGCTCGAAATGACATTACTATTTAACCTAATTATATGATTTTTGTCAATATTTTTGATAATTTATTTTAAATATACCTATTTTAAGCATAAGTTAGCAACTTTATCATAACTTATTATTGATATTTTTCACCATTTATCACATACTTCTCTTTCCCGATTATGGATAGTTGTTTAAAAACTACAAAGGAGGTTTATCATGTGCCATCTAATGGGACCAATGCCCAAGCTTGAAAGAAAAACCATGAAATGCCCTGGGTGCAAAAGTGAAAATCAGAGCCAGAATTTCTGCGGCAACTGCGGAACTCAACTCAAGGAAAAATGCACAGAATGCGGAGCAATGGAAACAATTGGTCGAAAAAATTGCGAAAAGAATTTAAAGGAAGCCATATCAGCTCTTGAGTGTTTTTCATTTAATAGATCGGCATTTAGACTGTTTAGCTGTATGGCCACACTTATTTTGGGCGGAATTTGCATGGAATTGAATAGGCGTCTGTGTGTCGAAGGATTTAAAACGCCAAAGTGGCTGATCATGTTAGTATGGTGGCCAATGTTATTTTCTCTGCTTCTTATGTGGTATCAGGCATGTGTGATTTTTGATAAACCCAGTAAAAAACTAAGGAAAATATTTGCCAGAAAAAATCCACACTATGCAGAAATTCTCGCGAAAGCGGAGGAGGAAGAAAAATAAAACAAAGATTTATTGCGTTTTTGTTGGCCGTCCTGCTGATTTTGCTAATTGCAACATGCGATCCCAGGATGCAGCGAATCATCTCACCTTAACCCCAGACCTGATTAGCCCGAGATCCAAAAGGCGATGGAAAATCTT
>CAZAJN010000083.1:0-25044 GCA_964485555.1 uncultured Bdellovibrionales bacterium | reverse complement strand
GTGCGCCGATGAATGCGAGGAATACGAGCATTCAGCGCTGCCGAGGGCAAGGAGGTTGTGAGCGACGGCGAACAAACGACGCGGAACGTTGTGCCTACTTTTTTATATGGCAGTGAGGGATTCGAACGGGCAGCAGTGAAGTGATCCATTCTCTGGTTGGCAGATGATGAGGTTGCAATTTTTAGCAGAAAATGAGGCGGAAAAAGGCTTAAAATCAAAGATTTCGGCTATGGACAAATATATAAAAATGCATTATACTGTTTGATAGTTGTTGGTTTCTTATGAACCGGTATGCACATTGAAAATAGTAGAGTATGGTCTTCCATTAGGATGTGGTTGACTACGTATGCAAAATGTTTTAATATTGCAGTATGGATAAGGATATTTTATTAAATTATTATATTCGGGATAATAAGTCTGTTTCTGAAATAGCTGCTATTTTAAATAGAAGCGAAACAGGAATAAATTACTGGATAAAGAAATATCAAATAAAAAAGCGCACTATTAGTGAGGCTATATATTTGAAAAATAATCCTAATGGCGATCCTTTTGACATTAGAATTCCAGATGATTTGTATTTGGCAGAATTAAGGGGGTTTGGCTTGGGTTTATATTGGGGTGAAGGAAATAAAAAGAATAAAAGTTCGATTAAACTTACAAACAGTGATCCTCTGCTTATTACTAAATTCATTGAATTTTTAGTTGAGATATTTGGCGTAAAAAAACAAGATCTAAAATTTTCTTTACAAGTCTATAGTGATGTAGATCCTGAAATTGCAAAGAAATATTGGGTTGAGAAACTGCAAGTTTTGCCTGGTCAATTTTACAATAAAATTACCGTAACACAATCCGTTAAAAAGGGAACGTATAAAAATAGAAGTAAGAACGGCGTTGTAATAGTTTACTATCACAACACTAAGCTTAGGAATATTTTAGTTGATATGTTGCCGTTGTAGCTCAGTTGGTAGAGCACATCCTTGGTAAAATAATTGCCCACCATCTGAGAAATTGGATAGTGAATCCCGAATAACGGTTAAAGACCTAAAATAGGGTTCAGACCGTGGCGACAAATCGTCGCCCGAACGACTGACAAGGGGAGCTAAGTCATATTGATATGCTTAATATACAGTCTAATCCTCTAAAATATATTTTTTAGAAAAATAGAGGTGTAAATGAGGGATGAGGTCACCGGTCCGATTCCGGTCAACGGCTCAAAGTTAATTGACAGTTGCCAGTCAATAACGGTAATAATGAAGTTAAGAAGAGATTTTAATAATGTTTTATTTTTTTGGGTTCGCTAAGAAGCTAAAAAGCTAAAGCCTAATGACCTAACTATATGGCTACAAAGACTAAGGAAAATTTGGTGAAACTAAGATGTGTTGAATGCAAACAGATCAACTATTACACATCTAGAAACAAGAAAAAGATCAAGGAAAAACTTGAACTTAACAAATTCTGCAACACTTGTCGCAAGCACACAGAACACAAGGAGCTCAAATAGTTTTTAATATTGGCGGGCTTTGTCCGCCTTTATGTTTGCGGGCGTCGTATAGTGGTAGTACGTCGGTCTCCAAAACCGTTGGCGTGGGTTCGATTCCTGCCGCCCGTGCATACAATAGAAAAAGGATATCAATCAGAAATTGATATCCTTTTTCTATTGTATATATTTGGAAGATGGAATCGAACCGGCAGAAGTGAGATATGAGCGAAGGCGAATAATCGAACGTAGATGAATGTGACCATAGGAGCATTCAGCTCTGCCGCGTGCAAGGAGATTTCAACAGAAATCGACGCGGAATTCCTACATCCCGTGCACACAAAAGCAAAAAGTATAAATTAGCAGAGGACCGTCCTCGACTGGGCTTCTTTGGGCGGTTTTGCCTTTTTGCTCATTTATCGAAGTTTCTTGATTAACTCTTACTTAAATGATACCATGAAATAAGCAAAAAAGACTTATTAAAAGCTAAAAATGATATATGAAAGTGATTCTATATATGGCAATAAGTGCAAATGGTATGATTGCTAAAAGTAACGATGACACAAGCTGGATTTCAGCAGAAGAATGGGATAGTTATAGCCTGGCAGTCCGCACGGCCGGATGTCTAATTGTGGGCAGAAGGACGTATGAAATACTAACTAAGCAACCTGAATTTGCAGAATTTAAAGATGTAAAACTTATTCTAGTTTCGCATGATAATTTTGTGACTTTGGCGCAAAATCATTTTGTCGCTTTCTCACCAAGAGAAGCACTTGAAATGGCAAAGGGATATGAGCAAGTTGTAGTTGCGGGTGGTGGCATTTTGAATGCCGCTTTTTTGGATGAAAAACTAGTTGATGAGATTTATTTAGATATTGAACCAATTGTGATAAGCGAAGGCATACCAGTTTTTAAGGACAAGAACTTTGATTGCAATTTAAAACTTTTAGAATCAAAAATGATAACTGAAAATGAAATTCAATTGCACTACGAGGTTTTAAAATAGAAACAACGAAATAAATTAACTATATGAACAAAAATGAACTTGAAAAAATTGTGAATTATATTGCCAGTCAGGGCTTGGCGGTTTTTGAAGATACCAATGAAAAAAATCCGGAAATTGATTATCTCGCAATATTTTCCAAAAGTGAAGATGAATACAATAAATTGGAAAAGATAGCTCAATCTTTAGGCGAGGAAATGGATAAAGAAAATCACAAAACAGGCAGGACATTTTTATTGCGTGAACCAATGGAAACCCCTGCTGGAATTCTGACTTCTATAAAAGTACGACTGCCAGATGCGACCAGACCTCAAAGAGGAGCTCCAGATTTTAAAGTTCAAAATTATCAGCAATTCAAGGATAGATATCTGCAAAGCAGTGGCAGTTTCACACTGATGGTTAGAAGGGATTATGAAATGATTGAAATTAAGGGCGTGGATGTATTGGTATATGTTCCAAGCAAAACATTAAGTGAAAGAATCGCTTTGTAAGTAATAAAATAAATCTATAATTTTATGTTAAAAATTGATCTTCATCTTCATACTGTTGCTAGTGGCCATGCTCAGGCTACAATTCTAGAATATATTGAACAGGCAAAAAAGTTACATATGGATGTTATCGGCATTAGTGATCATGGTCCGAATAATACCGAAACACTGACTACCGACGTTTATTTTAGAACATTGGATAGGATTCCGAATGTTGTTGATGGAGTTCGTGTTTTGAAAGGAATTGAGGCTAATATTATAAATGAAAATGGAGAAATTGATATTAGCGACAAACTTATCGAAAGACTCGATTATGTCATGGCTGGTTTTCATGAAAATGCTGGATATATCGATCAAGGAAAAGAAGGTAATACTAAAGCATTAATCGAGTTGATTAGATCAGGAAAGGTGGATATTATTACTCATCCATTCCATACAAAATCCTATAATGTTGATATGGAAAAGATAAGCGAAGAAGCTTGCAAAAATAATGTTCTTCTAGAAGTCAATTTATCTTATACAAAAGGCAGGAAACTTCAACCGTACACCATCCCAAATCTAAAGATAATTATTGATGTTGTTAGAAAAAATAGTAAAAGGGTTATTTTAGGTAGCGATGCTCACAACATCTGGGAGCTAGGTGATGATTCCTCGCTCGCCTCATTAAAAGAAGAAATTGGATTGACTGATGAAATGATTATTAATAACTATCCCGAAGAGATGTTTGAATTTTTGGGAGCTGCGAAATAATTAATTTATGTTGCAATTAAACGTAAAATTAGTGGTTTTTGTTCCAATTTCCCATGCTGATATTGTAAGACAAGCTCTTGGAGAAGCTGGTGCAGGTAAAATTGGAAATTATGATTTTTGCTCATTTTCGTCTCTAGGCATTGGAAGATTTCGAGGCAATGAGAATTCAAATCCAACAATTGGAAAAGCTGGAGAATTTGAATCTGTTGAGGAGGAAAGAATCGAGGTTGTTGTGCCAAGAGAAATTCTCAAAGATGTTATTGGAAAAATGAAATCAGTGCATCCTTACGAAGAAGTTGCTTTTGATATTTATCCTTTAGAAAATTTATGAAAGATATTGTTGTAAAAAAATCAAAAATAATAGGCAAGGGAGTTTTTGCTATTCGTGATTTCAAAAAAGGAGAAGTAGTTTTAAAATGGAATCCAAAACCTATTACAAAATTCGAAGCATAATGTCTTCCAAGCATAGATAAGAATTATGTATTAAATCGTGGTGGAAAATTTTATATAATGCAATATCCAGAAAGATTTGTTAATTATTCCTGTGAACCAAATACTCTTATTAAAAATTTTTCTGATGTTGCCAGTAGGGATATTAAGAAAGGGGAAGAAATTACAACTAATTATGATGATGAAGACATTAATGCTTTTGAATGTAAGTGTGGAAGTAAAAAGTGTAACTCAATTATTAAATAACATTTATGCACAATCACGCACCTGAAAATTACAATTGCCCAATATGTTTGGGAGTAAATGGAATTGAAAGTGACGCAACAATGCTTAAGCAGGCAGATATTGTTTATAAAGACGATCTAGTTTGTGCTTTTGTGAATTCAAAATTTGTGGGAAATAATCCTGGTCATGTCATTGTTGTGCCGAATGAGCATTTTGAAAATTTGTATGATACACCAAAAGAAGTTTTGAGCAGAGTAATTTCAGTGTCTAAGAAAATTGCGATTGCAATGAAAAAAGCTCGCAATTGTGATGGTGTCATGATTCAGCAAAACAATGAGCCAGCAAGCAATCAACATGCTTTCCATTATCACATGCATATTTTTCCGCGATTCGATGGTGATGAAATTTATCAGCACATGAATAATGCGCGAGTTTCAGATCCACAAGAAAGAATCGCTTATGCGGAAGAATTAAAAAAGTATTTATAAGATTATGAAAATATTTATAATTCGTCACGGTGAAACAACTTCTGATGTGGAAAATAAGTATGGTGGAGATTATGATGATCATCTGACAGAAAAAGGAATCGCTCAAGCCAAGGAATTAGCTGAAAAAATTGCAAATCGTGGTATAGAAATTATTTTTTCAAGTCCGCGAATACGAGCCAAGGAAACATCTGATATCTTGAAAGATAAGCTGAACTGTGAAATTAAGGTTGTTGATGATTTAAGAGAAAGAAATGCATATGGCGTTTTGACTGGAATGAACAAAGAAGAGGCTAAGATTAATTATCCTGAGCATGTAGATTTACTTGGAGATCACAGAAACACAATTGAGGATGCTGAAACATACGAGCATCTTTTGGAGAGAGTTGATGCAACATTTGAAAATATAGCTAACTCTTCATATGAAACCGTTGCGATAGTTTCTCATGGTGGGTTCATAAGATGTTTATTTAGAGATGTTCTGAAATTTGGAAAAGTTAAGGAAATATCAGACTGTGCTTTTTGCGAATTGGAAAAAGGTAATTCTGGATTGAAAATAATTAATATGAATGGCATGTCAATTGAAAAATAATCCTATGACAAAATATGTTTTAAATTCGGGAAGGGCGATGACTTCTGCTGATAGAGGTAGAAAATTTTTCGATGAAATTTTCAAGGGACTCGGTGAAAATCCAAAGTTGCTTATTTGTTATTTTGCTAAGGCTCGCGAGAAATGGGAAGAAAATTTCGCCAAAGATGAGCAATATTTTAAGGATGTTTTTGGTGATATTAACCCTATTTTGACTTTGGCATTGCCGGATAAATTTGAGGAGCAAATAAAAGAAAGCGACGCAATTTTTATTCATGGCGGAGATGACCACTTGATTCAATTTTGGCTTAAGCAATTTGATGTGTCAAAAATTTGGGCAGGAAAGGTTATCGCTGGTAGTTCTGCTGGTTCAGATGTTTTATCAAAACATTTTTGGACTTGCGATTGGAGAGAGTGCCTTGATGGGCTTGGAATTTTGCCAATAAAATTTCTTGCGCATTATAAATCAGAATATGGCATAAATGATCCTCGCGGAGCAGTTGATTGGGAAAATGGTTATGCTGAACTTGAAAAATATGGCGATGCAAGTCTTCCAATTTATGCATTAAAAGAAGGTGAATTTGAAACTTTTGAAATGTAGTATATCTATGCAGAATAAAAATGAATTTTCAGAACGTACAAAAAAGATTTTGTCGGCAAGAGCGGCACAAACTTGTTCAAATCCCAAATGCTTGCGACCAACTAGTGGTCCCCACTCTGATCTAAATAAGTCCACTATTATTGGAAAGGCGGCCCATATTGCCGGAAAGAGTCCAGGAAGTGCTAGACATGATAAAAGTATGACAGCTGAGGAAAGAAGTTGTATTTCTAATGCGATATGGCTTTGTAGTGTCTGTCACGATTTGATTGACAGGGACGAGAGGCTTTATTCGATCGAAAGACTACTTTCTTGGAAGGTGCAACACGAGAACAGGATTCAATTTGCCATGGTAAGAAACATTGATTTTAGCGTTGGCTTTGCTCCAGTTAGTGAAGTTGTTATTAGAAAAAATGCATCCGATAAAACAAAATTTGATATATATTTAATCGATCAAACTACTAATAAGAAAAAATACTTCTGCACGTTGTCTGATATTTTCTTTAGGCATTATCATAATAGCGAGTTTGTTAAAGATTTATTGTACATAATACATAGAACTGGAGGAGATGAAGGATATGAGAAAAATGAAAATTGGACGGATGAGTTGTGGGCATATAGTAAGAATAAGCCAGCTAAAAAAATTTATACAAATAGGGGATTGGATTTTAGGGTTTCTGATGATGGTCTGTTTATATCACTTTTATATTCCTCGAAAAACAACAAAGAAGAGGTAATTTTAATAAATGAGCAAGGAAAAATTCTTAAAAAAATAGTTCAAAAAGAATTTGGAAAAATCAAATTTAAAGCAGGACGTCCATTGCAACTCCTCCCAAGTTTGCTTGTGTGGCATGAACACACGATATGGTTTTATAGTGGTTTTGGGCCAAGTATTATTAATCTGTTTAGTTTAAATGCAGACAATGGACAATTCGCTCGGTATGAATTACCACGAAGTTTCGGATCAAGGGATGTCGCCTTTAATCCTTTTAATGGAAAAATAGTTTATAGTGATTATCCCGTATTTTTTGATGTTGAAAGTAACGAAGAATTCATACAAAGTAAGGAAGAGGTAAAATTGAGAGTGTTTGATGTATATGCGATGACGGAGGAGGTAATAGCAATATCTGAAGCTAAAGAATTTAAACCAAAATGGATTGATGAAAAAACTATTGAATATGATGATCCGCATAATGGCGAGCGGATTTACAAGGCGATATAATAAATCTGCCTATAAGATAGAGGATTTAGAAAAAATTCAATCTAATTTGAAAGGTCTTTTTCCTGGCGAAGAAAATTATTTAGGAAAACTATCTGAAGCAGTTCTTTCATTGAATGTAAGATTTAATGAGGTTATTGTTGCTGAAAGAAAATTATATGGTGTTTCATTTCAGAGTTATTTAAAGCCCACCAATTTGCAAAATTTTCAGCAGGAATTTTTTGATAAACAGATGGCATTTTTGCAGAGTATTTACTCATCAATATCAATATTAATGTTATTTGTTAAATCATCCAATAATATCAAGAAACAGCATATTTCAACCGGCATAAGCACAAAAAAATTCTTAGAAAGTTGTTTGAGTCAGGGAATAATAAAACAACCAGTTTTTGATATTTTATTCCAAGCTGTAACAATAAGGAGTCTAGCTTCTGATCATATTCAAGATGGATTATTGAATTGGGGCACGGCTAACTTTCACTTTTTTGCTGAAGAGTTAGGAATGAAAATCGAAGAAGATCCACAAATGTATGTTCTTATTTTTCATACCATGAAGCCATTTAATGAATACAAAAATGACATCAGGGTACAATTGGAAAAACTTTGCTGGGTTTCAAGGTGTATGAGTGGAATCCTATGTCCTCACTTTTATCATATTATGGGAGCATATATGCATATTATAGAGGAATTATCAAAGCATAAAAATTAATTATTATGAATATGATTTGGCTAATACCAATTATTGCTGGTTTACTTATCGAATTATTTTTTCGATTAATTCGGTATAGCGATGATGCGAGCAAGCAAGGCCCAGTCGCGAAATATCGACCATATAATAATTATGTTACCGTCAATGAATTTGTTGCTGGAGGCAAAAAGCGATGGTGGAAATACATTTTATTTCGTTCACTACCACCTCTTATAGTGTTCACTCTACTTGCTTCAATTTATCAAAAATACTTTCCAAATAAGGATATAGTTGTACCTCTTTGCTTGTCTGCTTTAATTTTTCTTTTACCAAGAGACATACTTCAAGTAATAAAGAAAAAGGTCATTATTTCAGAAAAAATTGTTCATATTATTAATATATTTTTTGTACTTGTAGTCGTTGGTATTGTCTTATTTATATATAAGTATATTCCAATAAAATATTTAGCACCTAGTGTAAATGGTATTGTGGATAATGCTTGGTCTAGTTTGCTTATTGCCACATTGGTGATACTTTATTTGGACGCGACAAATAGGGCTGACACCTACAATGAAGATCTTGAAAAGCAAAATATTAGAGAAAATTATATAATAACAATTTATAATAAAATTCAAATAAAATTTGAGGAATCTATATTAAAAAATTGTGAAAATAGTAAGTGCTCACCTGCTCTTTTATTCGCAATATTGATATTTGAGGATATGAATAGGCCGGCAATAATAAGAAAAATAGAGAACTTTTTTGTAAGAATTTTTGCATGCGAGCTTTCTGTCGGTATTGCGCAAGTAAAATCCAACAAGCCATTAACTGACGAAGAGAGTATAAAAATTGCTTCCAATAGGCTTGAAAATTCTAAGGCTCTTATTGGCGAAACATTTGATTCTTTTTCACCAGAATATTCTGAAGTGAAAAAAATAATAAAAATATACAATCCCAGCAGTGATTATGCGGATTCTATTATTCAGATACTAAGTGTGTTAAAAAATTATGTTCCAACAATTTTTGAAAAATAATTTGGATTTTTTTTCTTCAATTATCGCAAATTAAACAAAGGGGCTGATTTGTTTTCGTGTTTACACAAAAAAATATAATCATTACGCAAAGAAAGGCTCAAATAAAGCCTTTCTTTGCGTATTAACACAATAAACATGCACAAATATTGACATTTTCTTTATTTTATGATAGTATTCGCAGTTCATTAACAAAGTATACGAAGCAGCATTGAGAATATTAAACTAATCTTTTCTATACTGTTTCGTATCAAAAATCATTCCATCAGAGGAGATTCTCATGAATATCTACAGTCCTAATTGGAAGTATGTGAAAGTTGGCTTATATGTTCTCGGATTTCTTTTGGTGGTAATTCCGCCAATTGCGATTCTGCCATGGATCGGTGCCTTGCGCGGTTATCCACGCCTCGGGATGTTTATTAATTACAAGGAGGGAATTCTTGCATTCGGAAAGTATATTGTCGAAAGCAAGAACTTTATTATTCCGATTCCGATGGTGGTGGTAATGATAATGGCGTTAGGAGGGTCATTTATTATCACTGCCGACAGGCTTTATGTGATGTTGCAAGACTGGGAAAATCACAAACACAAATAACCCAAGCAGAACTATCTCAAGGAGGAGGTTCAAGATGAAACTGACAAGCGCAGATGTAGCAGGGTTCGTTGGTGGACAGGCTGAAATTCAAAACCAGGTAGAGCGCTATCTCTTCAGGGGTGAAATCGAGAGCATCGTTGTCGAAGATGGCGACCTCAAGATCAAATTCTCCTGGATGGCGAAGGGCGAAGGCTTCCCTCCGTTGCCCAACAAGTGGGTCAAGGAAGACAACCTTGACTACTCGGCCAGTCTCGAGATTTACTCCGTGAGCAATATCGGACCGGGGACTGAAGGTGGTGATAGGATGTGCCTGAACTCGATGATTGTCGGGGAAAACGTCATCCTTTATCCTCCCGACGGTAGCAAGCTCGATTCCGCAAAAGTCGAAGGACTGGCTCCGGAAAAGAAAAAGCGCCCCTTTCACGAGTCGGTCGTGGATGCAATCAGCGTCGCATCTTCTGCTGAGCTCGAGTCCCTGGCCACACTGATCAAGGCAACCAAGATTCCGAAAGGCCACGATGAGATCGTCGATGCCTGGAAGAAGAGAGCCGAAGAAATGTGCATGGGTGACGACCTCGGCGTGCCGGCAGATGTCCTCAGTCAGAAGCAGTATGCGGATAAAGAGACCCGTGAAAAAACGTGGCCCCTGAACGAAGCCGATTAAGATTTCCGCAGTTTACAGAAAAACAACGATCCGTTGCTTAACAGCACCGGGTCGTTTTTCTTTTGCTATGTTTGCTTTTCCAAAGCCATTGCACGGTTCAATCTGCTCTCTACTGACTCCCAATTTTCAATGATATCGGTTCGAAGCATGTACCCTAGCCCGTGCATGCTAAACAGAGCTCAGTTGAGCTCTGTTTTTGTATAGAGAAATGAGCCTTCGAATTCGGGGGGGGGGATAAATTTGGCTTGACAAAAGGACAAAATAGGAGCATATTTTAGTGTTCCTTGAGAAGCACAAATCCCAAGACAAAGGAGAAGATGCAATGACAAAAGTTATCGCAACAATCGCCAAGTTCGTTTCGTTTGATGAAATCGCTGAAGTGATGACCGGTTTCGGAGAAGCAGTATTCGTACCGGACGAAATTCAGCCTGGAATTCATGTGGTCACGATCTACGACAACCCTGAACTATTCGATGTTCACCAGCACGCTCTTGTTGTCGTGATTGGTGATGTCGAAAAGAAGTGGCAGTGCCTAAACAGTCCTACTGGCATGAGTCCGGTTGGGCGGGCATACAACACTGTCACATTCGAGCAGGGTACTATCCCCATATTCATGAATGGGGAAGAAGTGAAGGATGAAATAAACATGCACTCCCTCTACAGCCCCTCGTTTCGCTGCATCCGTTTCGAAAAAGAAAAGAAAGAGAAAGTGTGCATAAAGTATGTCGAAGCTAGAACCATCAAGGAAGTCGAAGACATCCTTACCTGCGAAAGATCGGATCTGGCTTGCGACATCGTGGATCTCAGCATCAGAAGGAAGTTCCCCGAGAGATTCTTGTGGAAGGAGGACAAGAAAGCTATGGAAGGCGTCGACGATGCCTCCAACGGACCGTACAACTTCGTTGTCCTTTTCTTTAGAGAAATGTAACCAAGAAGATGTGCAAATCTTTGCAAAAAGAAACGGCCTATCGCTATAAGTGATAGGCCGTTTTCAATTTCTTTAAATTCGGCATAATAAGGCTTGAGCGCGCGCCAATCTGACATCAATTTTGTCCCAATTTTCCAGAATATTGTTCCTAGTCGTATCCATAGCCCCGTGCATAGATGAAACAAGGCTTAACTAAGGCCTTGTTTTTAGTGGGGATAATGCGACTTTGAACTTTTTCAATCCGTGTTGACTATATTCCTTAATGCGGTATACTGTAAATAATCATCTAAACCACCTTAACAAACATATGCAATATTTAGACAAAAAAATTCAAAAAAGAATCGACGACAAATTGACATTGCTTAATTCTTTTCGTCCATTGCCAGTGTCGGCGGTTAAAAAACTCAAAGAGCAATTCGAGATAGAAATGACATACAATTCCAATGCAATTGAGGGTAATAGTTTGACACTTAAAGAAACTTATTTAGTAATCAATGAGGGGTTGACTATTAAGGGCAAACCACTCAAGGATCATCTCGAAGCTAAAAATCATCAAGAAGCCCTGGAATACCTGTATGACTTAGTGGAACAAGATAAGAAAAATACTTTTTCTGAAAACTTGATTCGATCACTCAATCAAATAGTTCAACAGAATATTGACAAGGAGTGGGCTGGAAGATATCGAAATAGCGGAGTTATTATTGGTGGCTCTGACCACAAGCCACCAGAAGCACTTGAAATACCAAAACTAATGCGAAATTTGATTGATTGGGTTGGGGATAATAAGAAAAAAATTCATCCTGTTGAACTGGCTAGCATATTGCATCATAAACTCGTGTATATTCATCCATTTTTTGACGGCAATGGAAGAACATCGCGGTTGGCTATGAATATCATTCTTATGCAATCAGGTTTTCCATTGGTGATTGTGCTGAAGAATGATCGAAAAAAATATTATAAAACTTTGTCATTAGCGGACAAGGGAGATTACGCGTCTTTTGCGAATTTCATTGCTCGTGCAGTTGAAAGAACTCTCGATATTTATTTAAAGATTTTAATGCCAAGTAAAAAAGGCAACGAAAAGTATATTTCACTCGCTGATTTGGCTAAGGAATCAAAATTCACAGAAAAATATTTGAATAAATTGGCGCGCAATGGAAAACTGGAAGCTCATAAGGAGGGTCGCAATTGGCTTACTTCAAAAGACGCACTCAAAAGGTATATGGATAGCCGTGAAAGAGTGAGAAAATAACACAAATCTATAGATATGAAATCATTTCTTGAATTATTTGAAACTATTTTGTCTGGAGATAAGGAGTCTAGTCGCTTGGCAGCTAGGGAAGTGAGAAAATTAGTGTATGGTCCATACACCGGAAAATACGACGAGATCAAATCAATTGTTGATGGCGCCTCCGAGGAATATAGAAAAATCACGGATGATTTTCGGCAGGAAAATTTTGTTATGGCAGTTTCGGTGATGTATTTTTTGCATGATAGCGAAAATGAACCAGATTTTCTCTTTCCATGGCTATTTCACTTGCTCAAGCATGAGAAAGGTAATATTCGTTATGCGGCAGTGCGCATGCTTGAAAATGAACTTGGACCACTTACGGTTCATCTGAGGTGTCCCGAATCGAATCATACGCGCAAGCTTTCTCGCGCTGATGCGGAGCAAATTTTATCGAACATGTTTATTGCGTTGGTGGACATGGCGCATAATTTTTGGAAGCCTGCATACAAAAAATACAAATATATTTCATCTTTGCCAAGTGGACCGTATAAGTCAATTCAAATGGTGCTTTCTGAACTAGAGGAGGATTGTGGTGAGCAGTTCATGGCTAAATTGCACCAGAAGTTTGGGATGAAAAAATAATGGCAAGAAAAAATAATCTGAAAAAGGGATATAATCAAGGACGATGCTTACTTTATTGAAGCCATTGCTCGGTTCAATCTGCCCTCAACTGACTCCCAATTTTCTATAATATCCGTTCGAAGCATGTGCCCTAGCCCGTGCAAATGAGAATAGGACCTGAATTGAGGCTTGAAAGAGCCTCTTTTTTGTTCTGATAATTTAAATAAATGTGTAAGGTTGGAACTCGTGCTATTATAAAGAAGTAAATCAATAAAGAGACGAATATGTTTAACCCAGAAAGAAATTTGCAAAAGCAAGAGAGAGTGGGAGAAAGGTATCATTTTCCTGAAATAGAAAGATTTGAAATACCATTGAAAGAAATAGTTTTGCAAATGAAAAGTGAGATAGAGAATGGTGTTTATAGAGCTTTGTTGGGTGATGATATAGGAGGAAGAATACCAACCTTAATTCTAGAAAAGATTATAAAAGAAAAAAGCTCTCAGGGAAATGTGAGTATGTTTTTTGTAGCTGGTGGACATGGAATGCCTGGAAGAAAAAATTTTGTTGGCTCATATGATGATTTTTATTTTGATGACTCATGCTACGTTTCATCAGAAGAAGATGAGGAGCGTATTAGATATGAAATGAATTCCGATTCAGAAAAAGAGAAAATAAATACATTGAAAAAGTATTTAAATGAAAATATTGATCAATATGGACATGGTAGAGTTTTAATTTGCAGTGAATATGCTCACTTCGGCAACACCTTGATTGCTTTTGGTAAATATTTGGAGCAAATCAGTGCTGATCCCTTTGATATAATGTCGCTGGGTATTTTAAATAAGGAGGAATTGCAATCAAGATTTCCTTATTCGAAAATTTTTTCAGCTGGATTTTCTAGTCCAGAGGGAAGCGATGGACAATATCTCAAAAGTTTAAGAGAAGCTTTGGGAGTAAAAAAGAGGACTTCTAATGAAGAATATTTACCACATGCTGAAGATATTATGGATGAAAATGAGATCCAACAGAGCATAATAGAAGAGAATAGAAAAAAGCTTAATGAAGATATTGAAAAACTTTCTAAAAAAATTATTTGTGATGTGTGGATGTAGGTTTTCTTAAATTAACTAAATCTGACGCTGTAATAGAAAGTTTTGGAATATAGATTATTTCATTTTTCTTCATAAAAATAGTTCTAACATCCAATACCGTCCCGTGCATGCTAAACAGAGCTCAGTCGAGCTCTGTTTTTGCATGGAGAAATGAGTCTTCGAACAGAAATTGTAGTTATTTGGAATTTTATGTGTTAAGATAGGCATAAATTAGCATAATGCTTACAAAAAATATGAACAAACGAGAAGTCATAAACAACACAGCAAGATATGCGCGTGAAACATTGGAGGGTGAGGCATCTGGTCATAATTGGTGGCATGTCTATCGTGTTTGGAAAATGGCACAAAATATAGGGCAGAAAGAGAATGCTGATATGCTAGTGGTTGAATTGGCTGCACTTCTTCATGATATTGCTGATTATAAAATGCATGATGGTGATGATTCAGTTGGCTCAATAGTTGCAAGAGAATGGCTTGAAAAACAAAGTGTTGATGAAGATATAATTTCTCATGTTTGCGAAATTATCAAAGAGGCATCTTTCAAGGGTGCAAAGGTTGAAACAAAAATAAATACCATTGAAGGAAAAGTGGTGCAAGACGCAGACAGACTGGATGCTATTGGAGCAATTGGTATTGCTAGAAATTTTGCTTATGGTGGGGCAAAAAATATAGAGATTTATAATCCTGAGGTAAAACCTGAATTACATGAGTCATTTGAAAAATATAAAAAAAATACTGATCCAATAAATCATTTCTATGAAAAGCTATTATTGCTCAAAGATTTGATGAATACAGAGAGTGGAAAAGTGATTGCTCAAGGTCGACATGAGATTATGGAGCAATTTCTGAAAGATTTCTTTAATGAGTGGGGAGGTAAGGCTTAAATTTGCTGTAACAAGGCTTGAGCGCGCGCTAATCTGACATCAATTCTGTCCCTCCGCCAGCTGGCGGATTTCCAAAATATTATTCCCGCCCAGGGCGGACAGGCATAGCCCCGTACAAAATATGTAAAAACGCTTGAGTAAGGCGTTTTTTTGCGTTATTAAGGGTATAGCGTGAATAAATAGCTAAACCATATTAAATCAAAAACGTGAAAATGTAGCTTTTTTTGCATATTTTCACGATTATGTTGACAAAATAGTGAAAATCGTATATGATAGTGGTATATGGTAAAAATACTCAATGCCTACAATAAAATAAATTCTCTTCGTGAGCGATATTATAAGGCGTCTGTTGGTAAAGATGCACTCATTCAACTTATTTCTGAAACTGAAATTGCCGAACAAGTGTATAATTCGAATGCTATTGAAAATAGTACGCTTACTCTTGAAGAAACTGAAAAAATACTTTTACAAATTGATTTGGATAGGTATATTTCAGAACGAGAAATTTTTGAGGCTAAAAATCTGGCGCGGGTTGTTTCGTATATAGATAAGCGATCCAAGGAGAAGGGGCTAACACTAGAAATGATTTTGTCACTGCATAAAATGTTGATTTCAAATATTCGAGATGATATTGCTGGAAGATTCAGGAAGGACAATGAATTTGTTCGTGTTGGAAATCATATTGCACCAAGTCCACAAGAAATATTGGATCGTCTTGAAAAAATGTTGACCATTTATAATGCAGAAAGTCATGAAAATATTATTAAGCGCATAGCAAAGTTGCATTTGACTTTTGAATATACGCATCCTTTTTGTGATGGCAATGGACGCATTGGCCGCGTTATTAATAATTATTTGCTGATACGTGAGGGATTTGTTCCAATAAATATAAAATTTATTGATAGAAAAAAATATTACGAAGCATTCAGGGATTTTGATGTAAAAGGCGAGACTGCTATTATGGAAGAAATAGTTGGCAAAGCTCTTACGAATAGCTATTATAGGCGTTTGGCTTACTTGGAAGAGAAAGAAATTATTACTTTGCGTGATTATGCAAAAAAATATAAGCTTTCACACTCGAATCTTATCAATAAAGCAGGCAGACAAACTATCGAAGCATTTTTGGAAAAAGGCGTTTGGAAAATAGGCGTTGAACATGATAAAAAATAGTTTTCACATTTGCTTTAACAGCGCGCTTGCACGCGCTAATCTGACATCAATCCTGTCCCAATTTTCCAAAATATCAGTTTTCCACCATGCGTCAGCTACGGACGGACGGGCTTGATCTGAAGGATGCGCGAATATTAAAAAATACCTCTCCATTTTTTGTCTTTTTGATTGTTGTTGTTTAATTGATATAAATATGCTAGATTTATATACTAAGTACTTTAACACAAACGTCTAAAATGTAATTGCAAAAAACTGCCGATAATATAGTGAGAAGGGTCTAATTGGTATGGAGTGAATGAAGTTTTCTTGGTAATTTGCGGAAATAATTTCATGTGGGAAATCTAATCCAATATCCAAAAGGAGACTTGAGTCATGGCTAAGCTAACTAAGGAATTTTTCGCGCTACTTAAGGAGATCAAGGTAACTGTCCAAGAATGTTCTGCGGTGGGTGGAGGTGAAATGAAGCACTTTTTGGAGTATGTTGATGAATTCGAGCCGGAAAAACTTGTAAATGCAAGCACCTTTGCTATTATCTTCACAGGAGAATTCAAGAAGATCAGTGAATGCGGTGTTCAGTCTGAAAGATTCAAAGAGCATCTCAAATGCTGGTTGTACCTGGTCGGCCAGCACAAGATCTGTGATGGTCAGATAATTGACAGGCCCAATAACCCAGTCAGGGATTCACGCACCAGGTGACAATTCCTCCTGATCAGGCGAGTCCGCTGTAAATTTTCCAAATCCTTGGATTTCACAGGAAAATGTTGCTTGAACGTTTAAATAAAAAATAGAAACTGCTTCAAAATGATGACCCACTGCTAAAATAGAGTGGGTCATTTTTCTTTTTCACGATGAGTCTTAGTAGTTCGCTTATGCATAATATGTGACATGTTTGTGGCAAAACATCTTGTTCGGAAGTCTATTTTTTTGTAATTTTTTCATAAGACATTTTTGTGTTAAACTTAAAATATTAAAAGAAAAATATAAAAAACAAAAATGAAAAAAATATTGGCGATCGGTTGCGGAGGTGCGGGGATGTTCAGTTTGATCGTGGCTTCGCAGCTTAAGAAAGGAAAATTCCAAGCGACTGTTTTGTCGGACGAAAAGGACATCTATTGTCGCTGCACCTCTCCTTATATTTTGACAGGTGAAGCTGAAATAAAAGATGCTATCCAGCCTGAAAGCATGATTGCTGACTACGGAGTCAATATTGTGCATGGCAAAGCCATTGAAATAGACACCAAGAAAAGACATGTTCTGATGGCCAATGGAAAGATTTTTGATTATGATTATTTGGTGATTGCAACTGGCGCTTCGCCGTTTGTTCCAAAGATTAAAGGTCTTGAGAATGTTGATTATCACACAGTCAGGGAGAGCACTGATGTTGAAAAAATAATGACAGCCTCTAGGAAAGCCAAAAGCACCGTGGTTGTTGGCGCGGGAGTGATCGGGATTGAAATGGCGGGGGCATTGCGCAGCAAGGGAGTGGAAGTGAATTTGATTGAGGCTGGCAGAAGCATTTCACATGGCATTGCTGACAATGAGTTTGCTCAAAAAATAATTTCACACCTGGATGAGAACGGGATCACAACTTTGTTTGATGCCAAAGTTTTGGAAATCAAAAAGAGCAAGAACAAAAAAACGAAGTTGATTGTTCGTTCAAAAAGAAAAAAGATTGAAATAGAAACCGATCTTTTGATTTTGGCTACAGGTGTGAGACCTAATTTGGAAATCATCAGAAACACTAAGATAAAAGCAACTGAAAGTGGAATTGTGGTTGATGAAAAAATGCAGACCAATGTCAAAAATGTTTATGCATGTGGAGATTGCTGCGCCCCTTTGTTTTCGGTGACAGGTGAGCACAGATCAAGTCCGCTGGCGAGCAGCGCCATCCAGCAATCCAAGATTGTAGGCTATCAGATTGCGGGATTCCCAATCAGTTATGCGGGAACAACTGGAGCCTTTGCGTTCCAGACTCTGGGAAAGGAATATGCAGCCGTCGGTCTTAATGAGGGAGAGGCTAGAAAAAAATACAGATGGGTGACAGTAGGCAGGGCTCAGACGACGGACGTCTACAAGGATTTGAAAAGATGTCAGCCGTTGGAAGTGAAGCTTATCTTTGCCGGACCATCCATGCGCTTGGTGGGATATGAGGCTTTCGGAAATGGGGTGATCACTTCTGCAGAAGTCGCCAGTTTTGCTATCGGTCAAAAAACAAACATCTTGAAAATGCTAAAATTCAACTATATCGCACATCCGAGCATGACAGCTTGGCCATTCATGAATCCTCTTATTATGGCGACTGAGGATGCAATGGGGTGCATAATGAAAAAATTGAAAAGATTTAGAATTTAATTACGTCATCGCGAACTAGTTTCGAGATCTTGAATTGCGAGATGCTGAAATAAATTCAGCATGACAAAAATCATTGCTGATCTTGTTTCAGATTTTCATCAAAAAATTTCAACGTTCTTTCCATGACAACAGGTTGCGCGTTGATGAATGTGTGACCTTCGTTGGGGTATTCGAAATATGCAATATTTTTGTTTTCTTGTTTTAGCAAATCATTAAGTTCCCGTGACCATTCAACTGGAACATCTTCATCCAGGGCGCCTTGGTGAAGCATGACGGGCGATGCGACTTTGTCGAAATAATATTTAGCCGAAAGACTTTTCCAAGCCTCGGGATTTTCTTTGTATGTTCCGTATATTTGATAGAACTGCTGCGCGATTTCCTCTGGCCAATCATTGACCACCCATCTGTCAAAGTTTTCTTTGTAGTCTGAATTTATAGGCGCAAGAAGCGCGTATGCCTTGGCTATCTCAGGTTTTGTCACCATGACGTTGAGCGTTATTCCGCCGCCCATCGAGTGACCGAGCATGCCAATGTTTTCCTTGTCCAAAAAAGTAAGTTCGGAATTTTTGAGAGCGCTGATGGCATTGAGTACATCTTCAACATATCCGCTGCGCGGACGAACCTCGTTGTTTTGATCAAAATCAGATTGAGCATGATTGCGATAATCGCTATGCAAAACGACATACCCATTGCGCGCAAAATAGTCCTGCTCTCTTTTCAGACCTTGTCCATTGGTGTAGTTTTTCGGATCAATATATCCATGATTCAGGATTAAAATAGGGAAGGGACCATTTCCTTGGGGAACATTCATGATGCCGGATATTTTGAAACCTTCGCTTTTGTAGGTTATGTGATAGCGCGTATAGGATTCATTTGTAGCTAGGACTTTTTCCAATTTCAAATCGCTTCCGGTAAATTCTTTTTCTGACATGATTGGGATGGAATCGGGGTAAGTCTTGTTAATTTCAGGAGCTGGACCTTCCTTTTGCGTGCTTTGTGTGTCTGCGGCTTGGTAGGACTTCTCAATAGGATTATTTTTGAAAAACAAAAAAGACGCTACTGAAAAAACAATGATTAGGAAAAAGGGGATCAGGATTTTTTTCATGATTTTTGCTTAAAAAGTGTCTTGCTAATATTATACGCGTAAACGGATTTTTTGTTTACATAAAAAAGCTGGTCGGTGAAAACCGGCTTTTGTGAAGATGTTCATTGTCGTCACTCTAAATCGAGCGCCCTTGCACTAGCCTGACGATTATCAAAACGATGGCAACAGCCAAGAGGATATGGATAAGTCCTCCTAGTGTGTAGGCGGACAGATTCCCGATCAGCCAAAGTATTAATAATATTGCAGCAATTGTCCAAAGCATACAATTGTTTGTTATTGATTATGTTTAATACTACAATAAGATGTTGATGATATTCCGAACGATAAAATATTTACAATGAAGAGTGTCGAGAAATAATTTAAAGCGGGTCGCAATAGGACCTGCTTTAAATTGTCTCATCAATAGCCTTGAAAATATGAATTACTGATTGGATGGTCTTTCGCCTGAGTGTGAAGCTTGCCCACCTTTTTTTCCGATATCAGACATGTGTTGCCTGTCTTGGCTGACCGCTTGCCCACCCTTTTTTCCTATGTCAGACATGTGTTGTCTGTCCTGACTGACTGCTTGTCCACCTTTTCTGGCGACTTGTTCCCTGGTTCTTTCGCTGGCGCTAGCCAATCCTCTTTTTTCATTTGCCATAAATTTTTTTCACCTCCTTTCTTATTCGATAATACAAGGACAGTGTGCAAATATTCCTAGGAATACTTGTTGCAATAAGTTCGATAAATTGCTAATATTGCTTTAAGAATAGGACGTACGCGTTTACTTTTCATATTTGCATGAAAACTTTTCAAGCGCGTAAGTTCTAAAGAATAAAAAAGTTTGATATGGAAAATTTTCAAGACATGCTAATAATTTTTGGGGCAAAATATCTGATATTTTTTGCCATTGTTTTTGCTGGTCTGTATTTTTTGAGTTTATCACGTGAAAGCAAGCGAAGGACGATTGTTTTTGCGATCATCGCTCTTCCGCTTTCTTATGTGGCGGCTAAAATCTCATCATATTTCTATTACGACGCGCGTCCGTTCGTGGTCGGAAATTTCACGTCGCTAATTCCACATGCTGCAGACAATGGTTTCCCGTCAGATCACACTTTGCTTGCAAGTGGCTTGGCTGGGATCATCTTGCTTTTTGATAAGAAAAAAGGAGCTGTGTTGGCTGGCGTGGCAATCCTGGTGGGAGTTTCCAGGGTGCTGGCTGGCGTGCATCACGCAACTGACATAGTTGGAAGCATGGTCATTGTTTCAGTTGTTTCTTTTTTGACCTATAAATTTCTTTTGCCGATTGCTTTGCGAGCTAAAAAGTAGCTTAGCTGAAATTGCAGATGTTGAAAAACAAATCCATTCCAGGGTTTGTTTTTTGCTTATAGCACAAGAATTTTTTCACATGCATTGTTGTATTAAGGGATATGAGGGAAAGATTATGGTTTTCTAAATTATTTTTTATCTGAACATATCGTTTGGATAATAGAAATGAGAGGAGGTGAAATATATGCGCGAACAAAAAACAGATGACATTCAAGTAGCCCAAGTAAAGACAGCTAACGGAATCAGCGCGCTTGCTGGTTTTTGGCTGATCCTCTCTTCTTATTTCATGAGTTTGGGATTTTCCAGCAACGAGTTTATTGTTGGACTTTTGGTGGTGATTGTATCATTGGCAGGTCTATACTCCGTAGAACAATCACTTTGGGCAAGTTGGGTGAATGGTATTTTGGGAGTATGGCTTCTGGTTACGCCTATCTTCGTGACCGGGATGGCAGCAGCAGTTTTGTGGAACAGCATCATTGTGGGTATAGTCATTCTTGCTACAGCTATCTGGGCTGGCATGTCTTCATCTTCAACAATGGGACACGGCCAGAGTCATCATCCAAGAATGAGGTAGCGAGCAGAAATTAGGAATTAATGAAAAATAAAAAACAAGGTCGGCCTTGTTTTTTATTGTTCTTTAGTCTTATCTTACCTGAAAAGCTAAAAAGCTAATGCCTAAGAAGCTGATTGAGAAGCTGATTATTATCCGATGAAAGTCAAAGCGACTCCTGTTTTTCCTGCGCGACCGGTGCGTCCTATTCGGTGCACATAGTCGTCATAAGTTGCAGGCACGTCGAAGTTGATGACATGTGAAACATCAGGGATGTCCAATCCGCGAGCAGCCACATCTGTAGCAACCAGAATATCGACATAGTTTTCCTTGAAAAGTTTCAAAGCCTTCTGACGTTTTGCGTGAGATTTGTCTCCATGAATAGATTCAGCTTTGAATCCGTTTTTGTGCAAGATGTGAGAAAGTTTCTCAGCACCATGTTTAGTTCTTGAGAAAATCAAAACTTTGGAGAAATTTGCCTTGCGAAGAAGATCTTGCAAAACTTCAATCTTATCTTCTCCTGGTTTCATGCGGACGACATCTTGATCGATGTTGGCGCTTGTTTCGCGAGTTTTGATTGAAACCCTGATTGGGTCAGTCAAGAAGTCTTTGATCAGATTTTCAATTTCTGGCGCAAGTGTGGCTGAGAAAAATAATGTCTGTCTTTTTTCGTTCACCAAAGAAAGAAGATATTTCACATCAGGAATGAATCCCATGTCGAGCATGCGGTCAGCCTCATCAAGAACAACGTTTCCGAAGCTTGCAAGGTTGAGGTTTTTTCTTTGGATCAGATCCTTGAGTCTTCCTGGTGTTCCAATCACAACATTGTAGCGTGAGCGAAGGCAATCGATTTGGGTTCTGATGTTTGCTCCACCAACCACAACCACGGATCCGATGCGAAGACCTTGAGCAAAAGCTCTGAATTCTTCTTGGATCTGGATCGCTAGTTCGCGAGTAGGAACAACCACGAGCAATTTCTCACTTGGGTTCTTCATGATTTTATGAAGCATTGGAATCAAGAAGGCTCCGGTTTTTCCAGTTCCAGTGTTTGCAAGACCGATCAAATCTTTTCCTTCAAGGATGTGGTTGATGGTTTTGTCTTGAATTGGTGTCGGATGTTCAAATCCACGAGCTGCAATAGTTTTCTTGATCGCCTCATTGATAGGGAAATCGGAGAAAATAGTGTCTGGCACGTATTTCACTTCTTCTGCTTGAGGAACAGCTTTGTTCACGAATCTTGAAGCATCAATAAAGTTGCCCTTGAATCGTTTTTTGTTTCCTCCGCCATTATTGAACTTGTTTTTTTGTCCACCTTGGAAGGGCGCTCTTGAGCGCGCCGGGCGTGAACTGCCGGCTTTGAAGTTTCTGCTTGGCATTTATGTAGTTGAAGATCCCACAAGAAAAGCTCGCTGAAACAGCGATTTTTCTTAGGCATCTAAACACAAAAAAATTAAATTTGTCGAGCCTGTCTGGCCTCAACACAAATGGTGAGTTTGTTCCATTTGTTTTATGTTTAGATACAATGAAGGCAATCTTGCGCACGAGGGCACCAACTACACCGAAAGTATTAACATAAAAGTCAATTGTAGTATTAATAACATATTTTGTCAAGTGGTTGTTGACATTTGCCTTCAAAAGGAGTATAATAGATACAAGTGAGTGAGATGAGAAGGGTGGCACCTTTTCGCTTGTCTAAAGCAAATCTTCTCGCTGAATTGAGTTGTCCTGCTTGGCAGGAAATGCGGGTGGAACCGCGGGTTTCTTGAAACTCGTCCCGAATGTATCATTTTTTGGTATATTCAGGACGAGTTTTTTTATTTTTTATTTTTAATGTCATCTCGAGTGAAGTGAAGCGGAATCGAGAGATCTGAGTTAGAGGCTCAGATTCCCTGCCTACCGGCAGGCAGGCTCCACTACGGTCGGAATGACAAAACTATATGACTGAAGAAAAAAAAGTAACCATGGAAGATATTGTTTCACTTTCAAAACGTCGCGGATTTGTTTTTCCCGGATCTGAGATCTATGGAGGATTTGCAAATTCATATACTTATGGACCATACGGATCGGAGCTGAAAAATAACATCAAGAAGCTTTGGTGGAAAAAGTTTGTGCAAACTCGTGAAAATATTATGGGTATTGATGGGCCCATTATTTTGAATCCACGTCTTTGGGAGGCATCTGGTCATATTGCCGGATTTAATGATGCCCTTGTTGATTGCAAGGAGTGCAAGAAAAGATTTCGCGCAGATCACTTAGTCGAAGATGCGACTGGAATTGATATGGAGGGAAAGCTGGATGAAATGAAAAAAGTTTTAGATGAGCAAAAAGTCCCATGTCCGGCTTGTAAGAAATCAAACTGGTCTGAAGTTAGAAACTTCAATATGATGTTTAAAACTCAGCTTAATACTACCGATGGGTCAGCTGAGGAAATTGCATATCTTAGACCTGAAACTGCCGGAGCTATTTTTATTGAATTCAAAAACGTTTTGGATTCAACTCGCATGAAGATTCCATTTGGTGTAGCGCAAATTGGAAAAGCATTTAGAAATGAAATTGTAGCTGGAAACTTTACTTTTCGCTTGAGAGAATTCGAGCAGATGGAAATTGAATATTTTATTCATCCCGAAGCCAAATGGGAAGAAATGTTCGAGCAATGGTTGGTTGAGCAAGAAGAATTTGTTATGGAATTGGGAGCCAAAAAAGAAGACATACGACGTTATGAACATGCAAAGGAAAAACTCTCTCACTATTCTCAGAAAACGATTGATATAGAATATAGATTCCCATTTGGATTCAAGGAGCTTTTCGGACTTGCGCATCGGGGCAATTTTGACCTTACTCAACATGCTAAATTTTCTGGTCAGAAATTGGAGTATTATGATCAAGAAAAGAATGAGCGCTATGTGCCACATGTTTTGGAACCAACTTTTGGGCTTGATCGCAGCATCTTAGTTTCACTTCTTTCCGCTTATAATGAAGAAGAATTGGATGGTGGAGAAAAAAGAATTGTGATGAAATTTCCAAAAGCTATTGCGCCTGTGAAGGTGGCTGTTTTCCCGCTCATGAAAAACAAACCGGAATTGGTTGCAAAAGCGAAGGAAATTTTCGACACTTTGAAAATGGATTTCATGTGCGAGTTCGATGACAATGGAAATGTCGGAAAAAGATATCGTCGCCAAGATGAAATCGGAACGCCATATTGTGTGACTGTCGACTTTGATTCCTTGGAGGATGAAACTGTGACTGTTCGCGACCGCGACACAATGAAGCAGGAAAGGATCAAGATTGCTGAGCTTCCAGAGTTTTTCGCGAAGAATTTGAAGTAGCAAAATAAAATACACTCAAAAGGTGCCGCCCCAATACCCTTGCTTTTTTTTTTTTCGGCGAGATCATGTTAAAATAAATTTTTTTCTCTTTTTGCCGCAATTATATGCTCAACCGCTTCAATTCCTTTTTCATAATAAATTCGCATTGTTATCATATATATTTCTTACCCATCCCCAAACAAACCATCCTGCTCC
>CAZAJN010000082.1:0-13697 GCA_964485555.1 uncultured Bdellovibrionales bacterium | reverse complement strand
TAATGAGACTCGACAATGCACGCAATGAAATTAAAAACGAGGAAAAATACTACGATACAACTGTGATAAATGCCGATGGCAAATTGGATGAAGCATTAGTCAGAATAGAAAATTTATTAAAAGATAATGGATTTATTGTTTGAAATGGCACAATTTATTAAAACAATTCAAAACTTTGCATTTCAGAATAATCTTTGGGTTGAGGGCTCTAGGATCATTGTTGGTGTTTCAGGAGGGCCGGACAGCACTTGTCTTTTGGATATCCTGACTTTTTTGCGTCCTAAATATAAATTTGAGCTTCATGTCGCACATGTTAGCTATGGTCTTAGAGGCAAGGATTCCGACAAGGATGAACTTTTTGTCAGAAAACTTGGAGAAAAATATGGAGTCCAGGTGAGCGTGCTTAAGCCAAAAAAAAGCGACTACAAGGGAAACCTGGAAAATAGCTTGCGCGATATCCGCTATGAGTACTTTGAGAATTTGAGAACGGAAATGGGATTTGACCTTATTGCGGTCGCTCACAATCAGGACGATCAAACAGAAACGGTTTTGATGCGTATCATAAGAGGAGGAGGCCTCAATGGACTTTCTGCGATGAAAGCTAAAAGCGGAAATATTATCAGGCCGCTTCTAGGAACCAGCAAAGAGCACATTCTGGCTTATAATAAAGAAAAGAAGCTTAAATTTCGTCTGGATAAATCAAATAAGGATCTAAGTTTTACCAGAAACAAAATCCGTCACGACCTGCTTCCCTACTTAGAGAAAAAATTCAATCCCGCAGTTAAGGAAACTATCGCTAATTGGTCAATGACAGTGGCTGATGATTATGACTTTATCAACAGGCAGTCAGAAAGATTCGCTCTGGCTAAATGTAAAAATAAGTGCGCCAACTTTTCCGCACAAGCATTTCTAAATTTGCACATTGCTATTCAGCGTCAAGCACTTCGAAATATTTGTCGCGAACTCAGCACATCTGAATATGACATTGAAAGTGGACAGGTGGCGGAGATTATCAAATTGATAAACAGTGATAAGAAAAAATCTCCAAAATCTCAAATAGGAGGGTTGAATGTATTGAAAAAAGGTGATAATATAGAGATATTCTGCTAATTTGCAGGCAATTAAATAACTAAAATTAAATAGAATATGAAAATGGAAAAGCTGTTAAAAAATATCGGACTTATTGTTTTGTTTTTCTTGCTTGTTTCGACAATAATGATCCTGTACACAGGACCCGCCAAAAAACCGATCAATGTTCCGCTGAGTGAACTTGTAACTCAAATTAATGATGGAAAAGTCAAAGAAATCACAGTTAGCGGAAATGATTTGGCAATAGTTTTGAATGATGAAACCAAGGAAGTTTCAACAAAAGAGCCACAAAGTGCATTGACTGATTCTCTCAGTAATTATAGTGTTGATACATCAAAATTGCAGGGAGTTAAGATAGACATCAAGCAGGAGGCAGGATTTTCATCTTTTGCTAAAAACATCTTGCTTCCCTTCTTGTTGCCATTCCTTATTATTGGTGGATTCATTTGGTTCATGCTAAGGCAAGCGCAACGAGGAAATTCGCAAGCACTTTCTTTCGGTTTAAGCAAAGCAAGAATGACTGACCCTAAGGATAAAAATAAGCGAACAACTTTTGCTGACGTGGCTGGAGCCAAGGAGGCTAAGGAAGAATTAGGAGAAATTGTTGAATTTTTGAAACACCCGAAGAAATTCATTGCTATCGGAGCCAAAATTCCTAAAGGGGTGCTTCTGCTTGGATCGCCTGGAACTGGAAAAACCTTGATGGCGAAAGCTGTGGCTGGCGAAGCTGGTGTTCCTTTCTTTAATATCAGTGGATCAGAATTTGTGGAAATGTTTGTAGGTGTCGGAGCTTCACGCGTTCGTGATTTGTTCAAACAAGCCAAGAAAAGCGCTCCTGCTATTGTTTTTATTGATGAAATTGATGCTGTTGGAAGACATCGCGGTGCAGGACTTGGTGGTGGACATGATGAGCGAGAACAGACATTGAATCAAATCTTGGTTGAAATGGATGGATTTGAAGGAACAACCAGTGTGATTGTTATTGCTGCAACAAACCGTCCAGATGTTTTGGATCCGGCTTTGCTCAGACCGGGACGATTCGACAGACGTGTGGTCATGGATTTGCCCGACATCAATGAGCGCGAAGAAATTCTCAAGATTCACATGAAAAACAAGCCGATCGAAAAAGCTGTCAATGTCAGAACTTTGGCCGAAAGAACTTCTGGATTTTCTGGAGCTGATCTGGCTAATCTGGTCAATGAGGCTGCCATCCTTTCAGTTCGCAGAGCTAAGAAAACAATCACTGAAGACGAACTCAAGGAATCGATTGAAAAGGTTATCCTTGGACCAGAAAGACGATCCAAAGCGATCAATAAAAAAGAAAAAGAAATTATCGCCTATCATGAAGCGGGACATGCCTTGATCGGGGCGCTACTTCCTAACGCTGATCCTATTCAAAAAGTTTCAATCATTGCTCGCGGACAAGCCGGAGGATACACTCTTTCTGCGCCAACTGAAGACAAAAGCCTTCACTCAAGAGCATATTTCATTGATGAATTGGCCACTTTGCTAGGAGGTCATGTCAGTGAGCAGATGTTCATTGGAGATGTGACCACTGGGCCATCCAATGACCTTCAGCGCGCCACTCATATGGCCAGAGCGATGGTCACGAGATACGGGATGAGCACTCTCGGACCGCGAACATTTGGAAAGAAAGAAGAAATGATTTTCCTTGGGCGAGAAATAAATGAGGAAAGAGATTATTCTGACAAGACTGCCGATGCTATTGATACGGAAGTTTCCAAATATATCGCTGATGCCTACAAGACTGCTGAGAAAATTTTGACTGACAATAAGACTACATTGCAAAAAATTGTTGACGAACTTCTTGAGAAAGAAACGATTGAAAGAGACGAGTTCAATGCGATCGTGGGAATTGAATTGCCAACCAAGAAGCTGGAAGAAAAAGCTGTTTAATTTTTGCTTAAGCAAATGACACTGCTGCCAATTTGGGAGCCCAACTCTCTTAGTGCGGAATTGGGCTCCTTTTGTTGGAAGGATATTCTCGGTCGTATTTGATCGATAACAAATTCAAATGCAAAAGATTCAATACTTGGAAATTATAGAAAAAGCTCTCAAGCTTACTTGGAGAAACAAATCCATGTGGTTTTTTGGTTTCCTTGTTTTTCTGGGAAATGTTGTTTCGCAAATTTCTCCAAACATCGAGTCCGCCACTTCTGAGGGAGTCACCTTTTTGCAAATAGCGGACGATTTTGTTCAGAAATATCCAGCAATTTCCGCCGCTGCAATTGCAGGTCTGATTTTTTTTGCAGTTGTTGTTTATTTGCTGAGATTGATCGGAACAGCATCCCTCATAAAAATGTCAAACAACATTTTGGTGTATGGACAAATGAAGCCTCGCACTATTTTTTTGGAAACCAAAAAATATGCCTGGAAATTGTTTCTGCTTGAGCTCATGATTGGACTATGGCTCCTGATCATGGCCATCTTGCTGTTTTCACCAGCAATTTATCTCTATTTCTTGAATGCAAAAGTCTTGATTGGAATTTTTACTGTTCTGGCAGCCTTGCTGTTCGTGCCACTTTTGGTAGCGGCATATTATGTCAGGAAATATGCTCAAATATATCTGGTTTTGGGCGAGATGAGCTTGATGATGGCTATTGATTCGGCCTATGATTTGTTGGAAAAAAATCTTAAGCACAGTTTGATTATGGGGATTTTTTCATTCTCCCTGTATTTTATAAGTATGTTTGTTTGTTTTTTGATCGTTTTGTTGGCAGTGCTGGCTATTGTACCATTGGGATTTTTGCTGTATATTGGATTAGCGAATGTTGGAATGTATTTGGCTATAGGATTGGGCAGCTTGATAGTTGCATTGCTGATAGCGACATTTTTTTCGGCATACGAAGCATTCATTCAGTCTCTTTGGGTTTTGTTTTTTCAGCAAATAGCCTTAGATAAAAAGAAAGATAAAGAGGATGAAAGAATTAAGATTGAAGGTAGTCTGCCCAGTCCGGAGGCAATTTAGGTTCAGGGGTTTATAGCTCAGTTGGTTAGAGCGCTACATTGACATTGTAGAGGTCTGCAGTTCGAGTCTGCATAAACCCACATAGAAGGCAAATAAAAGAACAGCTTAGTGGCTGTTCTTTTATTTTGCATGTTGTTCTCTGAAGAAAAATGAGCTAACTTAGAATGCCTTGACGCATTTTTTTGTTGTTGGGTGGCAAAGCAGTGTTCCGAATTTTTCACTGCAACCTGAGATTTTGCTGCAGGCAGTGTTGCAAGCGTCAGTGCTGGTGCAGGAAATAGAAGGAAGTGTGGGATCTATCGAAGGTGCTGTCCCGGAAGTTTGAGTTTTTGTTTCGCAATCATAATATTTGCCATCAATCTTAGCAATTTTTCTTCCATTGATTTGAACCACCGCTCCAGTCGCATCAACATCTCCCACTGCCTTGACGCAAACATTTCCAATCATGAACTGACTTGCGATAGCGCCAGCTCCAGTGCTGGCAGTTATTCCTCCCGCACTTATCCCGATTCCTGTTGCCAGATTGTAGTCCAGACTGAAAGGAAATTCATCATTTTTGTTCCTGATCGCTTCCTTCCCTTTGCTGTCAGAAATTCCATAATTAGCCAAGCGCCCTGCCAGACTGATTCCTGCTCCTTGCCAAATTTGAGCAATTGCCATTGGTGCAGTTATTTTATCTTTTGCGCTTTCTGCAGCGCTCATGATGACAGTTGTTCCAAGTTGATCAATTTGCAAGAAGGCGCTTTGGGCGAGCATGGCGGGAGAGGTGATTCTGCCATTTTTCTTTGCAGGCAGGAAGCCGCCGACATCTTCTTTTTTGGCAATTTCTTGCTGCTTAGCAAACTCAGCCTCGTATTTTGCCACAGCTGTCAAAGTGTAGCAAGCGGGGTTGTTGGCGCATTGCATGTAGGTCATGATCCCCTTGGCATTTCCGCCAGCAAAAAGTTGAGTTGGATCAGTGACTTGTTCTTGAAGTGTGGTTGAAAAGGCTTGACCTCCAATGGCTTGACGCGCTTGAGCGATCAGATAGGCGTCGTAATTTGGCCCCACCCCTTCATAGTTGAGGGTGGAATATCTTCCCTTGCTGACAGTCTTAAAAAAAGAATTCATCTCTGCCATGGCGCGCTGTTGAGGCGAAACATACAGATAATTATTATAGTCGCGTATGATCAGGCCATCGCCTGAGCCAATCACAGCCTTTGCTCCTTGTTGCACAGCCAAGAGAGCGGCCATCTTATTGAGCATTACTGATTGTAAACTTATGCCATCCAAAGCTTTACCCGCCATATCCCAAGTCCAGTGACCAATTTTTGCAACAGTTCCTGGCAGATCAGAAATAAATTTTGTGATTGCTGTTGCAATTGCCGTAAAATCTATCGTTGGTAATATGCTGGCATGAGCCGTGTTAGAATTAATTGGCGCACCTAAAACAACTGAAAAAAACAAAAAAAGCAGAAAGATTTTTCTTCTTATATTCATAGCTGTCAACTTATTTACAAGGTTTTATTTTTATTTAACTGCTTCAAATTGTTTGAAATATTCTGCCAAGTCATTGACAAAAAAGTCCCCAAAAAGTTCAGATAGTTGAGTTACCTTTGTCAGAGTCAGCATATTTCCTAGTGGATCGCTTGAGTTGGGTGTTGGCATGTTTTGAAGTTCCAATGTGCCTAGAACTAATCGAAAGAATTTGATGTGCATTTCGACCATGGCTTCCGGTACTTCTACCACAGCCAGCTGTTCTGAAAAAAGTCCCAGTCTGTCTCCCAGGTCTGAAAAGAAAACCACACTTGCGGGATCTGAAGTTGTTGCCAGGTGGTCTTCGAATTTTGTCTTGAAAGATTCCACGTCTTGGGCGGTTTTTATCTCAACTGGAGCGTTGCTGATCAGAAGATAAATTATTTTTTCCAAATATTTGGCCGCATCTTCGAGCTCCCTTTTCTTTTTTTCTTCCTCGCTCAAATTTCCGTAAGGCTGAGCCAATATTTTTATTTGTTCACGCTCAATGAGCGGAAGGTTTTCGAATGTCAGAGCTGGCCCAGCTTTTTCCACAATCGTCTTGTCTACAAACTCTTGCACTTCAATGGTAGTGATTGGATTCGCGCCTTTTGATTCTATCAGCGAGTTGAACTCTTGAGCGTATGATTCAGTGCTGGATGTGCCAGCAACCGCCGGCGTGCTTTCGTCCTCAGCGCTCGTCATGGGTTTTGCTCTATCGTCTGGCGCTGCTATCGTTGGACTATATCCGCTTTTGACCTCAACTCCGTCTGAATAGCCATCCCCATCGGAGTCTTTATTGGTTATGTCTGTGTTATAAAGCAGCTCTTCTTCATTGGTAAGACCATCGCAATCAGAATCAATTGATGATTTGCAACTACTGTCGTTTGTATCAGCCTTCACATACGTCAAATAGTTCACACCCGCAAAGAAGACGCAAGCCATTATCAATAAGGAATTTTTTATGTGTTTTATTTTGATATACATATGATATTATTATACCATTTTTATTTTTTTGCACAATGAATAAAAAAACTTTGTAGATAAGCCTTGTGACGGGAATGTTAGATATATGTCGTTTGTGCAAATAAGATACATTAGAATATATCAATACATATTATAATATACATTAAGCTTGATTATTGACATTTGGCAAACGAGTCTTGGTTGAGCTAACAATCAATGCGAGAAGTGTCCACAACATTATTTGGCCTTGCTGGATATCCCAAAGATAGTGATCAAATAGCATTACGAACATGAAAGCTAGCAGAATTCCTTTTAAATAAGTAGCTTGTCTTTTTTCTGCATTGTTCCACGCCTGCCTGTCCGGTAGGCAGGTGGAACAATTTATCGCGAATATATTCCATAGGAAGAAAAGGAATCCTAGGGTTATAAATAGACCATATTCATTCAATATTAATAGTGGCACATTATGGACCGGTTGCAGTTGCCATGTTCTAATATCTGGGATTTTTGCGACTTCGAATATGAATTGTCCTGCTCCAGTTCCCAATATTGGGTGATCAAAAAATGTTCCACGTGAAACATTTAAGTACAATTCCCTTTCTCGAAGGCTTTTTATGAATAATGAATTGTAGTCAAAGTCTAGAAGTAGCCAAGAAAATGTAAGTATTGCAATGATTAACAGTGATTTTCTTGTAAATTGTTCCACGTGGAACAATTTTTCTTTCTTGAATATATAAAACAATCCCATGAGCAAGCCTATAGTGGCTGACTTAGAGAAGGTTAAGGCCAAGGCCATTAGTTGTATTGTTATTCCTGTGTTAAATAAGAAGTTTAAATTGTTCCACGTGGAACAACTATATTCCTTTGGTTCAGGTTTAGATTTTATCTTAAATTGTTCCACGTGGAACAATTTTGATAACAGCAAAGTTGAAATTATTGAAAACACTAAATATCCGCCCAATATATTTGGATGCGGAAATAAGCCATAGGCTCTTATGATTGTATTCCCATCGAGTAAGATTTTTGCTACTCCAGGTAGACTTTGGGAAATAATGCTTTCTTTGAGCCAAAAAAAACCAATTGAATGCTGAAGAATAAACTGCCAAATCCCAATTATTGATTGAATAAATCCTACGGCGGTAATTAAGATTAAAATATTTTTAATAATTGTTCCACGTGGAACAATTAATTTATTGACGCTATTTCCTTTGTATAAAGCTTGAGAGAAATTTAAGATAGGCGGAACAATTGTGTTTTCGCTTGAATTGTTCCATGTGGAACAATTTTGTTTTGCATTAGTATTGTTATGAAAAAATCTCTTGAATTGTTCCACGTGGAACAATTGCATGATTTTGTTTTGAAAGTCTGTTGCGAATATTGAAATTGTTCCACGTGGAACAATATGGATAATATAGAAATATAACAGGATGAACTCAGCTAATTTAACTGATCTGAATAAGCCAATTTGTTTGTTAGTTGTCCACAGAATTGAAATGAAAGCAAAAAAGGCCATGAACAAAGGGAATATTGTTAAATAATTGTTAACAATATGTGCATAAGTTTTCCTGATGATCGATATTGTTCCACGTGGAACAATTTTAATTGCAATTATCGAATTGTTCCACCTGCCTACCGGACAGGCAGGCGTGGAACAATGCAGACATTTTTTTGTATTTATGTATTCTGATTTAAAATGTTCCACGTGGAACATTTTTATCTGGGTGAGATTTTTCGAGAAGCTAGACCTTATGTTTGACAATATCGAATTAATATTGTATAATATGAAAGAAATAAATGTTAAAAAGAGGAGGATATCAGATAGGTAGATGTATGCCGAGGAGTATTCATTGAAGCTGGCGTCAATTTTGAATGAATAGATTATTTTACGTATAGAAAGAGTGCTAGTCGCTAGGAAAATGTAAAAAAACCAAATTTCAGGATTTTGCTTGAATGATATCCAATTTTTTTCTAAGATGTTTTTCATATTTACATTATAGCGTATTTCTCCATTTAAAATAGCCATTGACCTGGTCTGCGTAGTTGGTATGATAGAAATACTGACAAAAATGAAACGGGGATATAGTTCAGTGGTAGAACATTTGCATGGCATGCAAGTAGCAGGAGTTCGATTCTCCTTATCTCCACATAGTTTATATTATCGTCCTTGACCGTATTCTTTCTATCCATTAGAATTAGAATATGAGAGGAAAGCCGATTAATAAACATGAAATAGCGAGGATAATTAAGTTGCGGGAAACTGGGCACAGTTTGCCTGAAATTTGTAAACTCTTGGACAGAGGAGGGTCTACTGTTTTCAAATATGCAAAAGATGTGGTTGTTTTCCCCGAATATTTGGGAATATTAAAAGAAAAGCAAGGTGGAAGCAAGGCTAGGTCGAAAAAACAATGGAATAATTCCGCCGACAGGGCGGATAATCTTCTGAAAAAAATTGGAAAAAGAGATAAGCTCTTAATATTAGCATCTTTATATTGGGGAGAAGGCACGAAGAGTGGACTTGATATGATAAATAGCGACCCGTTGATGGTGAGAGTTTTCATTGAATGTTTGGTTGAAATTGGTGTGCGTAGAAAAGATCTACGCATTTCTATAAGAATTTACGATGATATTGATAGGTTTGATGCAAAAAAATATTGGGCAGGTATTTGCGGTGTAGATATGGAAAAAATATTGAGCATAAATACAATAAAAGGAAAAAAAATAGGAAAACTTCCATACGGAATGTGTAGAGTTAGAGTGACGAAAGGCAATGAACATTTCAAGTTGATCATGAGTATGATAACTTTTATTAAATTGCAATTGATACCTGCTTCCATAGTTCAACGGATAGAACAAGGGACTCCTAAGCCCTAGATCCAAGTTCGATTCTTGGTGGGAGCACATGTAAGTTTATGATCCGAAAAATACCAAGGCCCGTCATTGAGGTTTTGAAAACAATTCAAGCTGGTGGTTTTGAATCGTACATAGTTGGCGGCTGTGTGCGCGATTTGATCATGGACAGAGTTCCAAATGATTGGGATATTACGACGAATGCAACGCCTGACAAAGTGGTTGAAATTTTCCCTGACAGTTTTTATGAGAATGATTTCGGAACAGTGGGGGTGAAGGTGGAAAAATTTATTGAGAATGGAAATTTGAAAGAAGATAGAGAACATGATGTCGTTGAAGTGACCACATATAGAATTGAATCTCAATATTCAGATCGAAGACGTCCGGATGATGTTAAATTTGCTCAGACTCTTGAGGAAGATTTGAGCAGGCGTGATTTCACAATGAATGCGATAGCTTTGAAATTAAAAGGCGAAAATGATTTTGAGATTGTTGACTTGTTTGAGGGACAGCACGATATTGAAAATAAAATTATTCGCACCGTGGGAGATGCCAATGAGCGATTCGGTGAAGATGCTCTCAGGATCATCAGGGCGATACGTTTTCATGCGCAGCTCAATTTCGAAATCGAAGAGAAGACTTTTCAGGCCTTGGAAAAAAATGCGGAACTTATCAAGCATGTTGCGATGGAAAGAATAAAAGATGAATTCACAAAAATTATTCTTTCGGACAATCCTGCTGAAGGAGTTGAAATGTTGCACAAAACTGGCCAACTGGAATATATTATTCCTGAATTGGAAAAAGGGGTTGGAGTGGCGCAGAACAGACATCACATCCACACTATCTATAAACATTTGATTTTGGCTTTGAAATATTGTCCTTCAAAAAAAATGGAGGTGAGGCTAGCTGCTCTTTTTCATGACATTGCCAAGCCGCAAACAAAGCGCGGAGAGGGACTTTATGCAACTTTTTATAATCATGATCATGTGGGCGCCAGGGTGGTGAAAAACATCCTGACCAGGCTCAGGTTTTCAAATGAGGTCATCGACAAAGTAACAATGCTGGTGGACAATCATATGTTTTATTATAATCCAGATGAGGTTGGAGAGGCTAGCGTCAGAAGGCTCATAAAAAAAGTCGGGCTCGAGAACATGAAAGATTTGATGGATGTGCGAATTGCTGATCGTCTTGGAAGTGGAACGCCCAAGGCTAAACCCTATAAATTGAGACATTTGGAATATGTAATTGAAAAAGTTTCTAAGGACGCTGTTTCAGTTAAGATGTTGAAGATCAATGGTAGTGACCTCATGAAAGATTTGAAAATAGCGCCAGGACCGAAAATCGGAGCGATTCTCGATGTGCTTTTGGCTGAAGTGATTGAAGAAACTGAGAAGAACCACAAAGAATTTCTTTCAGATCGCGCCAAACAATTGGCTGAAGAGGATTTGGCAAAATTGAGAGAAATGGCCAAGGAAAAAATTGAAGAAAAAAAAGAAGAGGATGACAGAGAGATAAAAGGAAAACATTGGGTCAAATAGAATTATAATATAAATCTCAATACATATGAAAATAAGAATCGAAAACATCAAGGAAAATCCGGTAAATCTTCTTAGAAGGGCAGGGTATACTTTTCAAAGAAAGGATGGGGACGAGATGAGTTTTGTCCGGCCCTTGGCACAAAGCGGCTACCCAAGGTTTCACATGTACTCACATTTGGAAGGATTGACGCTGGTTATCAATTTTCATCTCGATCAAAAAAGGGAAACTTATGGGGAGGGAACCAGGCATCATGGCGAATATGAAGAAAGTGGAGCTCTTCAAGTGGAAGCTGAAAGAATTCAAAAATTGATATCATAAGTCTTGTCTAACTGCAATAAGTAGTTTATACTCAATATTGTAGTTTTGATGCCCAGGTGGTGGAATTGGTATACACGCCAGTCTTAGGAACTGGTAGAGCAATCTGTGGAGGTTCGAGTCCTCTCCTGGGCACAAGAAATTTTTAAAAAAAAGAGGACGAGAACAAAGGGGGTCGGGGAAAGATATTTCCCCGTGGCCGGAAGTCTTAAAACCGAAGGGTTTCAAAGAGCTCCGCTGATTAGCGGAGCGAGTGAGATGTCCTCTTCTGGGCACTAAGTAAAATTGTTTCATTGAGAATGAAACAAGTATTAAAAAATGGAAAAGATCATTATTGAACAAGACGGCGCAGGAAAGCGCATAGATAAATTCCTAGTGAAGGAGTTTTTTTTGTATTCGCGCGGAGAGATCATCCGACGAATTAAGAGTGGCTCGGTTTTGGTTGGCAATAAAAGTGTTAAGCCAAGTTATATTCTGGAAGAGGGTGATTGTGTGATGCTGAAAGATTTTTCCAAGGAGCTTGAGAATAAGAGTTTGCAAATGAATAATGATGTAAGGTTGAATATCTTGTTTGAGAATGAGGATATTGTTGTTGTCGACAAGCAGGCCGGAATCCAGGTTCATCCAAGCTTCAATGAGAAGACCAATACATTAGTGAATGGACTCATTGCCCTTTATCCGGAGATCAGGAATGTTCACGATGATTCAGAAGGGGCTCAAATGCGTCCAGGAATAGTGCATCGACTGGACAAGGATACTTCAGGTGTGATGGTTGTAGCGAGAAACATGGAGGCGTTTTATGCATTAAAAGAATTGTTCAAAAATCGGAACGCCGAAAAGACCTATTTGGCCATTGCAAAGGGAATTTTTGTGGAAAAGAAAGGAAAAATAGAAAAACCTATTGCGCGCTCCACTAGCTACAAGAAGCAGGTTATTGCTCGAAATAATACCAAAACAATTATTAGACCGGCAGAAACCCATTTTGAAGTCATCAAGGAATACGTGAGTTTCAGTTTGGTTGAGGTCATGCCAAAAACAGGGAGAATGCATCAAATCAGGATCCACCTGTCTTCAATTGGACATCCTGTGGTGGGCGATCGTATTTATGGAACTCTGGATGAAGAATGCGGCGAAGATTCTGCCAGAAGACAACTATTGCATGCTCATAAATTGAAATTTGATTTGCTTGGTCAAGAATATGAATTTGAGTCTCCGATGCCAGCTGATTTTGTTGATTTTCTATCAAAAATAGAATAAGGCTGGTGATTTTATTGTTGAAATTTTGCTTTAAATAAGGGAAAATAAAGTGATATGATTTTTGCAGTCTCACAATTTTTGTTTTTTTGCTGAATTTTGTTGTCAATATTGCATAAAAAAGGTTGACGAAAAACCCTTTTGCTAGTATGATGGAAAAGCTTTTTAATTAAACTAATGTCGTTTCCTATAACCGTAGAGGGCTGAAATGCTTGCCCGTGTAGGCGTGTGGGATCTAATGCTATGAACAACAAATTATTGGACTTTAATACATCACAAAAAACAGCTGAAATGCCGGTTTTTCGAGCAGGGGATGTTGTGAAAGTTTTCCGAAAAATTATTGAAGGAGGAAAAGAAAGAACTCAGATTTTTGAGGGAATGGTTATTTCCGTGAAAGGAAATCAAAGTTCTTCATCAATGATAACTGTGAGAAAAGTTTCTAACGGTGTTGGTGTGGAAATTGTTGTTCCTGTTCAATCTCCAGCTGTTGAAAAAATCGAATTGGTCAAGCGCGCCAAAGTTAGACAGGCTAAACTTTATTTCGTTCGCGAAAGAAGTGCAAAATCTTTGAAAATGAAGTATACTGATCTTAGTGTTAATGCTAAGGGTAAAAAGAAGGAAGCAGTAGTTGCTCCAGTTGAGACAGAAGCAGTTGTTGAGGAAACTGTTGCAGAAGAAAAGGCTGAATAGTTTTCAGTGCAGGTGTGTCCCGCCAATCGGCGGGATGCGTTTAGTAGGGCGGATGGCGGAATTTGGTATACGCGCAAGATTGAGGTTCTTGTGGGAGCAATCCCTTGGAGGTTCAAGTCCTCTTTCGCCCACATAAGGAAAATTTTCAATTTTCAATTCACAATTTTCAAACAATTCACAATTTTTCAATGAATTAATTTTAAATGTTTTAGAAATTTAATCATTTGGATTTGTTTAGAAATTAGAAATTGGAAATTGGAAATTAAAAATTTTCCATTTACGGGCGATTAGCTCAGTTGGCTAGAGCACTTCTCTTACAAAGAAGGGGTCACTGGTTCGAGTCCAGTATCGCCCACCCGTACAAGACTGTTTTTAAAAACAAAATTTAAAAGTAGTAGTCGCTTTGCGACGACTTGTCGATGCCTGAGTAGCTCAGTGGTAGAGCAGTGGATTGAAAATCCACGTGTCGTGAGTTCAATTCTCTCCTCAGGCACACGTGTTTAGTTGGGTCCAT
>CAZAJN010000081.1:0-6698 GCA_964485555.1 uncultured Bdellovibrionales bacterium | reverse complement strand
GCCGTCACCCCATTGAACAGTGAAATTGTACGTGCCAGCAGATTCCAATGGGAGCTTGATTTGATTATCATTGCTTGACCCACTTGATATCTTAGCTGTATCCCACTTTGAAATAAAAGAATGGCTATCCGCCTGTGCTTTGTCAAAAATCCCGAATGAAACGAAAACCGCCAATACCAGAACCACCCCTTGCCACCTTTTAATCATTTTTTTCATTGTGTTTATTTTTATAATATCAAAAAATGCTGATAATTTAATAATAATACTTTTATCAGTCATTGTCCAAATATATTTTTTAAAATGTAACAACTTCATGTTTATCGTTACTCTTTTTCATAAACAGATGTTTTTTGAAATTATTACAAGCATCATATGCTAATAGAAAATTGCTTGGATGATTTGAGCCAAAACTCTGACTAGAAGTTTTCTCACTACCTTGTTCAATTCATTTGTAGATGGTGGGATTATAGATCAAGAACCAATCTTGAGGACTTTTTGGATGATATCGTAGCGACTGGCTTCTTTTTAGCTCATGATAATGCAATTGTCCATGTTGTTAATATTAGTGTTTAGCTAATATTATAACCTACCGGGGCGGACATTTCTATTTACCGCCACTAGTACATTGTCACTTCCCTGTTACTATTTGAAAAAATCTACAATTATTAGATTTAACCCAATCTAAAGAACAGACATTTGCCATCGCCGCATAGTCGATATAAGCAGAAAGTATCAATAATGTGAAAACAAAAAATATCACAGGAGCATATCCATCACTCTCCCTATTGCTCAACATTAAATGATAAAAAACATATGCCATCAATGCAATTGTAAAAAACACTAAAATCCAATAAGCTGTAAAAACATGCAGTGAAGCCCCTAACACATAAATTTTCAGAAAAATAACAACATAAAGACCGCTCAAAAAAGAATCTCCGCTCAAAAAAGTAGGTAGTATTTTTTTATTTGAAACTAGGTATTTTATTAAAAAAAATAAGATGCAAAAAATGATAAGAGCAGAGAAAAGCCAAAAAATGTGAGATAGAACAACAAAACCTGCTTCCTCATTACTATCTACACGAGAACTGTGTAATATGGAAATAACCGCATATAAAATGTGTCCTCCGATTACAAAGAATACTTTGTTTCTTAAATCAATTTTCATTAAATTTGAATATAAATTTATATCCATATCATATCATAATTTTCACATAATAAGAAAACACCTTGCGAAAAAGTGTTTTCATGCCTGCAGCGCGCCTCGACTCGCAGAGACAATCTGCTTGTCGATGCGAGGCGGACAATACAAAAAGTTAGACTGGTCGTTCCGCCAGCTGGCGGACTATTGTTGCCTAGCTTTGCCTTGGCGCAGCTGTAGCGAAGACGAAATCGATTGAATTTAGCTAATGCTTGAAGACAACAACCGCACCTTTATGCCCTTAAGAAAATAATTAATTGAGAGCATTCAACTCTGCTCGATTGACAGTACTATCTGAATTAATTATCACATCCAAATTGTACCCACCTAGGCAATGATTGCCATTTTTATCTAACCAAATTGGCTTGTCCGCACTGCTTGAGTCTTCACCGCATCCCGGTATAAAAAACCAACTAACAATATATTCGTCATTGATATTTTCATTTGGAGATTCATATTTACCAGACTCAACATGTCTTATTTTATAATTTTGAGAAATAATCCATTCTGGACTAGTCTTAGATAAACCACCTAATTCCCCATAATTATCCCAAGCAACAAATCCACCTTTATTCACAAAAAGTTGTGGTTTGTTAAGAATATATTCTTTTGCAATTTCAAAAAGCAATGTCTTTTCGTAATTGCCAATTTTTTCATCTTGTTGTTCGATTGTTGCGGTGACAGTGGTGATCCCATCCACCATTGGCTCGCACCAGCGCAACGAATCAAAGCACAGCATCATATTCCTTTGAAATCCCTCATCGCATTGCCCATCTGATTCAGCCTCTTCAAACCCCCTTTTTTCCATCACATTCACAGAAGAAAGACAGCAGCCAGAACCATTACAATTTGATTTTAATTTATTGTAATAATCAGAATCTGTTGTATTATTTGCAGAATTTTCATTTTGCGTTGGCATGCCACCTGGACCAATTGGAGTTTTAAATATATTAAAACAAACCAATCCTCCAATTATGATAACAATGATCAAGACAATACCAACTGCAATTTCACTGGCAATTTTTTTGTGCACCATTGATTTTGAATATAAATTTATATCCATATCATACCATAATTTTCACATAACAAAAAACACTCTCGCGAGAAAGTGTTTTCATGCCTACGGCCCACCTCGGCGGAGCTGTAGCGAAGACGGGACCCAAAGAATTTGGCCAACATCTAGGATATCAACCACATCTTAACTCACTAAAAAGGAGTATTTTCTTTGGAGCTTGGGTAAATGATTTGAATTTAAAAAATAAATCATGCAATCATACCATCTTTCAGATTAATATGACGGGAAGCAAAACCAGCCGTAAAAGCGTCATGCGTAACCAAGATTATAGTTTTTCCTTCTTTCTCATTTAAAGTCTTCAATGTTTCCATCACTTCAGATGACGAATGACTATCGAGATTTCCAGTTGGCTCATCTGCTAAGATAATTTTTGGATTATTAATGAGTGCTCTGGCAATTGCCACTCTTTGTTTTTGGCCTCCTGATAATTCATTAGGATAGTGGGATATACGATCGCCTATGCCAAGTTTTTGGGCCAATTCAGTCGCCCTTCTCCTATCCTCCTTACCTGCATACAAACTCGGAATGGCAATGTTTTCCAAAACCGTCAAATCAGGAATCAAATTGAAATTCTGAAAAATAAAACCGATTGAATTATTCCGCACCTCCGATAAGGAATCCTCTGAAAGATTAGATACGTCGCTACCTTCAAGAAAGTATTGACCTTCATCAGGAACATCCAAGCATCCGATCATATTCATGAGTGTGGATTTGCCTGATCCAGATGGACCCATCAACGCTATAAATTCCCCCTTTTTTATGCTTATATCAATGCCATGAATAACCGGCACCAATGTCTTGCCAAGCTGATAGCCTTTGGAAATATTTTTCAGCTCAATAATGTCTTCCATAGGAAATATTACTTTGTAATTACAACTTCCTCCCCCTGCTCCAGGCCACTCTTGATTTCAACTTTTTTTCCATTCGTAAAACCAGTCTGAATTTCTCGCTCAGAAAAAACATCTCCTTTTTTCACAACAACTTTCTGTTTTCCCTGCACACTTTTCACAGCATCATTTGAAATCATCAATACATTCTTAGCCTCTTTAGAAACAAGTTCAACAGATCCTGACATATCACTTAACAACTTAGTATCATCCTTATTTATCAATACAACGATAACCTTATAACTTGGGATTCCATTTGCATCTACTTCCGGGATCAGCGAAACGAAATCAACTCTAGCTTCAAATTTTTTATTAGGATATGCATCCAATGAAATATAGGCTTGCATGTCTTGCTGGATTTTCAATGCATCAGCATCCTCAACCAACGCCTCAAACCAAAGATTATCCTGATTAATGAGTGTCATGAATCCAGCAGCATTGTCTGAACTAGAATTATTACCTTGAACAATATCACCAATATTTCCATTTATTGCGTCCACGATTGCACCACTTTTTGGTGATAATATTCTTGAATCATTTGCTCCCGATAATGCGACACTATACGCAGATGAACTTTTTGCCAATTCATATTCTGCTTTTTTGTAACTTTCCTCAATCTGAGAGATTTGATATTTTGCATTATTAACATCAGCCTCAGCCGAGGAAACCTTCACTTTTTGCGCCAAAGATTGCGTTGAATTTTTTCCGCCACTTTCTACATATTCATCATATAGATCCTCTTCCCTATCCAATCTATCCTTAGCATCATCATAAGCATGTTTTTTCATTTCATAATCAACCCCATTTTTTGAAAGTCTATCTAAGTCTATATTGGATGCTCCCAATTCTGATTTTGCCTGCAAAACTTGGCTGCTAGTTTTTTCAAGATCGATACCGGCAAGAATCTGACCTTTTTTGACAATATCCCCGAGCTTAACATCAATACTCTCTACAATGCCTGAATTAAGAAAACTTAATTCCCATTTTTCATAAACAATTCTGCCATCGACAGAGAAAGAGACTGCAACATCACCTCGCATTACTTTTTCAGTGGTATACTGAAGATCATTATTTTTTTTCTCAGCATTATTTTTCCATAGCTGCCAAGATCCAATAGCAATAATGACAACGATAGCGCTAATAATATATTTTTTCATGATTATTTAATTTAAACCCTTAATCTTGACGGCCTCAACACCATCGTCAGTTATCCAGATAGACAAATATGTGCCTTTTTTAATCACGCTCAAGTCTGATTTAACTGCTTTTCCGACCCCTGTTCCATCCGACTTATAGATAGGCACGCCAACTGGAATCGTTAGCGTAGTATCCTCAGTTTTAACATTTGCCAATTCAGAAGCGCGCATTGCCTGCCTTTGAGACTCGCTTAATTTCTGTCTTTCTGCTTTTTTTTGAGCCATCTGCTCCTCAGTTAAAGCTTCAGTTCCAACTTCTTTTTTTATTATAATTTCATTGCCTTCAATCGATGAAACGATTCCATTTATTTCAGAGGCGCGCGTGGGAGGAATTGCCTCATCTTGCAATAATACATTTTTTTCAATTGATTGCTTATCAGCCAAATCTCCGTTGGAGCAACCGCTTAAAAATACCGTGGAAATCATGAGGAATGCAAACAGTGCTGTTTTTTTCATCTTATTTTTAATTAAATAATTATTCATATCTTATAGTGTCCACAGGTTTCAATCCTGCCGCTTTAAGTGCGGGATAGTAACCAAAAAATATGCCTATACCTATTGTAAATATTGCCGAAAGTCCATAACTCCACCAGACAAAAATAATATCCAAACCATATTTTTTTAGTACATAATACAAACCGCTAGCAAGTATAAGACCGATAAAAGCACTGAAGATGCTGAGAATCACAGCCTCGGTCAAGAAATGGAAAAGGATGTAATTCTTTTTTGCGCCAATAGCTTTCCTGATTCCAATCTCTTTTGTTCTCTCCTTAACCACAATACTCATAACATTCATTATACCAATACCGCCAACCAACAAAACAACCAGTCCTACACTTCCAAGTAGCAGCGCCATTGTTTGTGCGCTATCTTTCGCAGCTTGAACGTTAGTCCCCATATCCCTAACCCTGAAGTCCTCTGGCATTCCTATTCTCAGATTATGCGCGTCGCGCAAGATACTACTCACATCTGAAACTGCACTTTCCACGCTTTCAACATCTCTTGCTTCCAGATTAAGATTAAATTTTCCATTTATGCCCAGGACATAACGATAAGCAGAATCATATGGCATCATAATGCTATCATCCAGAGAGATCGGCCCAAGTGAACCGCCCTTGTATTTTGAAATTCCAATTATTTCAAATTGCTTTTTGCCAATTACTATCTCTTGTCCAATAACATCCGGATCGGTTGTCCCAAACAATTCTTCAGCGACTGTCGCTCCCAACACTGCAACTTTAAGGTGATCATCCTCCTCTTCCTGAGAAAAAAACCTACCCCTAACCAATTCAATATCAGCTAAATCATACAATTTCCTCGTACTACCAACAATTCCAGCTTGATAAATATTCTCTCTGGATTGAGTCTGAACTTTTCCAGTTAATTGCGGAACAGCATATGAAATATATTGGCTTTTCATTACGGCATCAACGTCATCAATATTCAGACGTGAAACCGTGCCTCCTTCAGCGGGAGCCGGAGCATTAACAAGGATGGTTGTCACGCTCATGTTGGAATATTGCTTTTCAATTTCAGCTTTAGCGCCGGCGCCCATCTCAATCACCAACACAATAGTGGCACTGCCGATAATGATTCCAAGTGAAGTCAAAAAGGAGCGAAATTTATTTTTGCTTAAATTTTTCCAGGCAATTTCAACGGTTTTCAGATACACATAAGCATTTTTGCCAATATACTCCGAATCAAAATATTTCATTGATTTATTTTCACAATCTTACTTGTTATAAAACGAATATTATTTTATTTGTTTTCATTTCACTTTCAATGCAAAACCAAATAAATAGTTTCTTCAACACTTTAAATCCAATCAGAACTACCGACTGCACAACCTGCAACATAAAACTTTGTCTATCTATGGATGAAACCTTAATCCAGGGAATTATCCTGAATATAGTACAAGAAGATACTTTAGTCTCACTTTTCGCCACAAACAAAAAACACTCTCGCGAAAAGTTTTTTCATGTCCATAGCCCGCCTCGCGTCGACAAGCGAATGTCTTCGCGAGTCGGGGCGGGCAATACAAAAAACAAGCTAACCGCAAGCCATTGTGGCTAGTCCTAATGGTATGTTTATAAGAAATTTTTGTTTACCCAAATAAATGTAGTAAACAAGTTTTACTTTGATAAATCAAAGTAACGACCGTTAGATTTTGATTAATATCCGAAGACATCAATCGCACCTTAACTCCCTAGAAGGTAGATATTTACAGGCTAACAATACACGGGGAAACTAATTATTAATTTTACGGGTGCATTTTGTGGTTATTAAGGGAAAAATTTCAAATTTTGATATTAAAAAAAAGGGGGGGGGGGGGGGTGGGGTGC
>CAZAJN010000080.1:0-2167 GCA_964485555.1 uncultured Bdellovibrionales bacterium | reverse complement strand
TTTTCTGGCGACACTGGGAATAGTTTCAACTTCTCCATTTTGGGAGAAAAGTTTCATCAAAAAACATAAGGCGCTGGGAATTTCCGAAATAATCGCGCTCTCGCTCAGTGCTCAGATTTTCGTTTTGCCTATAATCGCATACAATTTTCACACCGCCTCGCTTGTTTCCTTGTTGGCGAACGTTTTGATTTTGCCGATAGTGCCGCTTTCAATGTTCTTGGCATTTTTGACGGCCTTGGCTGAATTTATTTTTTCTCCGCTTTCTCTAGTTTTGGCGTGGCTCACTTATTTGCCGCTTCACTATGAAATTTCGCTGATCCATCTTTTGTCGCAATTTTCTTGGGCAAGTGTGGAGATTGAAAAAGTGTCAGTGTTATTTGTGGTGGTTTATTATATAATATTAATTGCAGTTCTAATTGCTCTCAATAAATCTAAAATTCAAAATCTAAATGTCAAATAAATGGCTAAATGTTTAAATGACAAATTTGGATTTAGTACTTTGGATTTTATTGGGAATTAGGATTTAAAATATAATGCAAAATAGAAAAACAATTTACTTGCTGACACTTTCCTTGCTGACACTTTCATTGATTCTTGCTGCCATAATTTGTTTACAAAGCAGTAAAGAATTAAAAATCGTCTTTATTGATGTTGGACAAGGTGACAGCATTTTGATTTCGCAGGGAAATAAACAAATTTTGATTGACGGTGGAAAAGATGGGAAACTGCTTTTGGAAAAACTAGGCAGGCATATTCCTTTTTGGGATAGAAAAATCGAAGCAGTTATTGAAACTCACCCTGATGCAGATCACATTGGGGGACTGATTGAAATTTTCAGAACCTATGAAATTTCTGCGGTCATGAAAACCAACGCAAGAAGCGAATCGCAAACATTCAAAGCTTTGGAGGAGGCTGTTTCAGTCGAGGGTTCTCAGATCGTGGAAGCTCAAGTTGGGCAGAAAATTATTTTAAGCGAGGATGCTCAAATGGAAATTATTTTTCCTTTCGAGAAAATAAATGAATCAAGCAAGGACACAAATGCTGGCAGCGTGGTGGCAAGGCTTGTTTATGGAGAAAATAGTTTTCTGCTGACGGGAGACCTGCCTGGCGAACAAGAAAAAGAAATCCTGGCTCGCGGAATCAATATCACGTCTGATGTCTTGAAAGTTTCCCATCACGGCAGCAAATATTCTTCAAGTGAGGATTTCCTGAAAGAAGTTGGTCCTCGCGATGCCATCGTTTCAGTTGGCAAAAGCAATTCCTACGGTCATCCTAATCAAGAAGCCCTGCAGAGAATAGCAAAGCAAGGCACAAAAATATTCAGGACTGATGAGTTGGGTGACATTGTTTATGAATGCCAAGAGCCTAATGTTGAATGCCAGAAAAAATATTAAGAGATCAGTCACTGGTAAATTGTCATCAATTGATTGCGAGAAGGATGACTGATGACTGATTGCTGATTACTATGGATTCGTTTTGACTTTTGCTTTATCTTCGTGTAATCTGGGAAAAGTAATTAATTTGAAAAAATATCATTATGCAACATCCAAAAAAAGAAAGGACATTTGTTATTATTAAGCCGGACGGTATTCAGCGAAATCTGATGGGAGAAATTATCAGTCGTTTTGAAAGAGTAGGGCTAAAGATGACAGCGATGAAAATGTTGGTTCCAAAAGCAGAGCAATGCTGGACACATTACAACAAAGACGAGGCGTGGTTCCAATCAAAAGGGGAAAGAATCGTGAAAGGACGCGAAGAGATGAATCTTCCGATTGAAAAAGAAGCTATTGAATATGGCCGCGACATCATTGGACAGTTGGTAACTTTCATGACTTCTGGACCAGTTCTTGCAATGGTGATCGAAGGAAATTCCGCTGTGGGAATTGTGACCAAGCTTGTTGGTGGAACTGAACCTCTGACATCTGACATCGGAACTATCCGTGGAGATTTGACTTTGGATTCATATGACCTTGCTGGAATGGATAGTCGCGCAGTTCGAAACTTGATTCACTGCTCAGACAAACCCGAGGAAGCTGAGAGAGAAATCAAGATCTGGTTTGATGAAAGTGAAATAATCAAATACAAATCAATTTCAGAAGCGATGTTATATGACGTGAATCTTGATGGGATTTTGGAATAATCCTATCGAAGCTATACTTTTAAAAAG
>CAZAJN010000079.1:0-10012 GCA_964485555.1 uncultured Bdellovibrionales bacterium | reverse complement strand
TGGTTTTTCCTCCCAAGGCGGACCAGCCTCGGGCTGGGATTTCAGTGGATTTTCTCAAGACGGTGGCCAGGGTTTCGAAGGATTTGAAGATATTTTTTCAGATATTTTTGGTGGCGGTTTTGGCGGGGGCGGGAGACAAACGCGCAAAGCTGGAAGAGAAATTCAAATTGACAGCGAAATAAATTTTGAGGAAATGGTGACAGGTGCTAAGCGCGAAACCACACTTTTGAGAAAAACTTCTTGCGATGTTTGCCACGGAACTGGCGGCGAGCCCGGAGCTAAGGAGGAAACATGTTCAACTTGTCAGGGTGTAGGTCAGGTCCGAAAAGCTGTGCGGAGCGTGTTCGGAACATTTTCGCAAGTCTCCACTTGTCCTGCTTGTGACGGAGCAGGAAAGACATATTCGCAAAAATGTCACAAATGTAAAGGAGAGGGATCAGTCAAGGAACAGCAAACGATAAATATAGACATTCCTGCCGGAATAAGCGATGGACAAACAATCTCACTGCAAGGATATGGCGAAGCTGGTGAGCGCGGCGCTCAAAGCGGAGATCTGTATGTCACTGTGCACGTACGGCCGCATCCAAAATTTGAACGCAAAGGGAACAATATCCTGTCACAGGAACACATCAAATTCACTCAGGCAGTTTTGGGAGATAAAATTGACGTGCAGACAATCGAAGGATATGTGAAGATGAAGATACCAAGCGGCACGCAGTCAGGTGAGATTTTCCGCATCAAAGGTGAAGGCATTCCAGAACTAGGAAGAAGAGGATATAGGGGCGATCAATTGGTCAAAGTTATAGTTGACATCCCTAAGAAGCTTTCCGGAGCGCAGAAGAAACTGATGGAAAATCTGCAGAAAGAATCGTTATAATTTTACTACCGATGATAAACTCGTTTAGCAGCTATGTTAAGCGGGTTTTTATTATCAAGCGAAGTCGAGCATCAAGAGCTCGGAGCAAGATCAGAATAAGGCATTGAGCCTTATTTTTGTTACCCTGAATGAAGTTCGAACCTTCTAACAATATTTATATTTATTTAAAATCCGAATTAATTAAAAAATATTAATAAAAATGGATCGGAAACATGTTTCCGATCCATAAATACAAAGTCCATGATGTTCAAAGTTAATCGACCATGGATATTAAATACTTAAGCCTGTTTGCTTCGGCAATGAGCTCATTGAGCTCACCGACGAAGTTCTCTCTGTCGACGTGATTTCGCGTTTTGAATATACGACTAATCCCGGGCTGTCCCTTTTTTGTGAAGAAGGATAAGCCACTGGTCGCTCGTTGAGGAATTCCAGATAAAACCTGGTAGTCATCATCGGGCCTGCGTTGTTTCTCTTTGTGAACTACGCCCAACTCGGCTGAGCGTTTTGCTATGTAAGCTTTGGCAGTAAAGGATTTTATTTCGCCTGACACTATTTTCTTGGCGATTTTTAGTTGCTCTTCCTGTTGTTGCTCGGGAATTTTCTTGGCGATTTCCACTGCGAGAGTGAAGGGTAGCTTCTTCTTTCTGTCATCCTCATCGATCATTGCTTGTACCTGTGGATGAAGTTTAAGCAGTGAAAGGAGCATGGAAACCCATGCTCCGCTTTTTCCGTAAACCTCCTCCCCGATCTTTTCATCAGACCATTCGTAGTCGTCCTTGATTCTCCTTGCTGAACGTGCAGTTTCCATGATGCTACATTCTACTCTGTTGAAGTTTTCCATGACGGAAAGAAGATGCTGTTCCTTAGCATCCTGAACTACAACAATGACAGCTTTCATGAGATTCACGCCCACCATACCACAAGCGCGATGGCGACGTTCCCCGGCAATCAGCTCATATTTAAAGCCATTGCCCGGTGTGAGTTCCTTGATGATTACTGGAACCAATTGGCCCTTTTCTGCGATGGATCTAGCAAGCGCGTTAAGCTTTTTGTGGTCAAACTTTTTCCTGGGTTGATCAATATAAGGACGAACGTCATCCCTATTGACCAGGGCATAGTCATTATTCCCTACAAGTGCACTTTCAGGCATAACAAACCTCCTTAACATGATTTTTATTAAATCCCTTTTTTTCTAAACCACCACGTAGGTATTTCAGAGCCGAATTAATTAGCTGGCAAATTCTAGATTCAGTGAGTCCTAAAACACTTGCTATTTCAAGCTCGGTCATGTCTTCAATAAAATACATGGTCAGCGCCATCTCTTCTTTGCATGATAACTGAGCAAAGAGTTCACTGAGTGCTGTTGATAGTTCCTTGCAGTAAAGAATCTCATGAGGATCAATCAACTTCTTGTCTGGAATTGTATCAATAAATGATATGCTGTCATTGTCATCTAAGCTTAGCGGTTCATCTAATCTTAGTTCAGGTAAACGAAAAGTTTCAGCTGCAACCCTATGGTACTCTTCTAAGTCAATTCCTAATGCCTCTGCTATTTCCTTGGTATAGGGTGATCTTCCTAATTTATGCGATAACATCTTAATCTTTTCGTCTATCAGATCGCGTTTTCCTCTAGATGAACGTGAGAGTGTATCCAAACTGCGGAGTTCATCAGCTATTGCGCCATTAATTCTGTGTTCGGCGAAAGTTTTGAAGGAAACTTCTAGCGAAGGATCAAATCTTCCTGCCGATTTTACAAGTGCTAAATAGGCGATACTAAGGCAGACATCTTTGAAATCATCATTTGTTAAAGCGTTAGAAGAATATTTTCTGAGATTTCTATTTACAAGATGTTTGGCCCATTGCATATGGGCAACAACAAGTTCGTTACGTTTATGCATGGGCAACCTCCTTTATTGAATTGTATAGGTACAACAGTATTTAAACATAACAAAGTTGTGAGCTATAGTCAACAATATTGATAAAATCATTTTTTTGTAATTCAAATCTTCCACTATTATATTTTTAGCTTGAAAAATGGTTCCAACTTCCTTCATATATTTTCAATTTATTTTTTTGCAAATTAACTGCAAAAAAGATATAATTATTACATATTGAAAAGACATTATAAAATAAAAACAAATGAAAAAAAATAATTTGCAGTCATTGTTTAATCCTCAGTCAATTGCGATTGTCGGAGCTTCCAATAAGAAAGGGAAAGTCGGAACCGTCATTGCCGAGAACATTTCCAAGCTCGGATATAAAGGACGGATTTATTATGTGAATCCATCGTACAAAATTTTGAAATTGAAGCGCTGCTATGAATCAGTCAGTGCGATCAATAAGAAAATTGATCTGATTGTCATTTCTGTGCCGGCGAAGTTTGTGCTGGATGTTGTGAAGGATTCTATGAATCTTTCTAGAAATTTTGTGATAATCTCGGCCGGTTTTTCTGAAACAGGAGAAGATGGAGCGCAAAGAGAAAAGCAGTTGCATGACTTGGCCAAGAAGCATGGTCTGAATATCCTGGGGCCTAATTGTTTGGGTTTCATTGTGCCGAAAAACAAGCTCAATGCATCATTTGCTGGTGGCATGCCAGCTGCTGGCAACATCGCTTTCGCTTCGCAGTCTGGAGCTTTGGCGGTGGCTTTGATGGACAAAGCCAAGGGTGAGCAGATAGGTTTTTCGCATGTCATTTCAATTGGCAATCAAATGCAACTTGATGAATCAGAGCTTTTGGAATATTTGGCCGGCGATAGGGAAACAAAAGTGATCGGAATGTATTTGGAAGGAATCAAAAACGGAGAAAAATTTTTGGAAATTGCCAAGCGTGTTTCCAAAATTAAGCCGATCGTCATTTTGAAAGCTGGCAAAACTGAAAAAGCGCAACTTGCCATTTCATCCCACACTGGAGCGTTGGCTGGAAGCGATGAAATCGTGGACGTGGCTTTTGAAAAATCAGGCGTGATCAGAGCTGATGATCTGGAGGAATTTTTCGATTTGCTGACCCTCATTTCTTTCACGGATGCGCCGAAAAACAATAAGGTTGCGGTGGTCACAAATGCAGGTGGGGCGGGAGTTTTGACAACTGATGCATTCAAAGGCAGGAAAATAACTTTGGCTGAGATTTCGACAAAAATAAAAAATCAAATCAAGATGAAGCTTCCGTCAGAAGCTTCAGTTGAAAATCCGATTGATCTTTTGGGCGATGCCGATGAGGCGCGCTATAGCGACGCCCTCAAAGCTCTGGGATTAACCGCCGGCACCATCATTTCAGTTCTTACCCCGCAGCAGCAGACGCCTGTGGAAAAAATTGCAAATGTTATCATCGAAAACAAAGCAAAAAATGTCACCACAGCAGCTATTTTTATCGGTGGCGATCGAGTTTTTTCCTCGATAAATCTTTTGAAAAAGAGTGACGTTCCTAATTTCTCAGATCCCCAGAGAGCCATCACTGCATTGGACAAATATTACCGATGGGAGGTGGTCAGAAAGCAAAAGGAGATTGCAGTAAAAAGTTTCAAATCTGCTGGGCGCAAAAAAAATGTGGCGGAAATTGTCGCTAAAGCGAAAAAAGAAAATCGTAGCGCACTGCTTTTTGCTGAAGCGGCTGAAATTGCCAAACAATACGGAATTGATAGTGGAGATTTTTGGACAATCGCCAAAGGCGGAACAAATTTGCCAGCTGGAGGATCAGAAATTTCAAAATTTCCATTGGTCGCCAAAATTGACAGCGACACCGTGCTTCACAAATCTGACAGGCAAGGAGTTATTTTGAGCATCAAAAACCAGGCAGAATTGTCGGATGCGATTGCGAAATTGCAGCAGAATTTTCCAGGTGAGCAGATTTTGATTCAACCGATGCAATCCAAGCAGATCGAGCTGATTCTTGGAATAAAAGTCGATGAAATTTTTGGGCCGGTCATTGTGTATGGTTTGGGTGGCATATATACTGAGGTTTTCAAGATGGTAAATTTCATGCTTGCTCCGATGTCTTTGGTCGAAATAAAAAACCACATCTTGGAAAGCAAGATAGGATTTTTGTTTCAAGGTGTCAGGGGGCAGGCGGTGTATGATTTGGAAGAATTCGCTTCTATCTTGCAGGGCTTGATGGCTCTGGCCACAGAAAATAGGCAATTGGCAGGCTTGGACATCAATCCACTATTTATATATAATGATGGAAGGAAGGCAAGTGCAGTGGACATCAAAATCATCATATAAGCATATAAACATATAAACATTCAAGCATTTAAACACATAAACACATAAACATTTAAACAGGAACTTTATGGAAAATAAAAAGAAGAAAATTTTGCTGGTTGATGACGATGCGGAACTTAGGGAAATTTATGCGGAAATTTTTCAAAATGCGAATTATGATGTGATTCAAGCTGGCGACGGATTGGAGGGATTGGATAAGGCTACCAAGGAAATCCCAGACATTATTTTTACCGGAATTGTTATGCCGCGCATGGATGGTTTCGACATGATGGAAGCTTTGAAAAAAACAGTGATGACATCCAATATTCCAGTCGTCATTTCCTCTCACATGGGAAGAGGTGATGATAATGACCGTGCCAAGAAACTTGGAGCCAAAGACTTTATTATAAGAGGAATAACCAGACCGATCGAGGTGGTTGAAAGAATCAGCTCTATTTTTGTTGAGGCCGGAAAGGATTACAAACTGGAATTCAATCCTTTTGCCTTGGACGCTCAGGAGATGGCGAAGGATTTGCATTTCGAAGCCAGTTTTGGATGTTTAGAATGCAAGGAAAAATTGGTTTTGAACATGAAACTCAAAGATCCCCAAAGCCGCACGTTTGAAACCCAGTTTGTTTGTCCTAAATGCGGTAAGTAGGAAATTTGGTATTTTTGTAAAAAGTTTACTCTTCTTATAGGCCAGACACTTTTATTGCATAAATATACATATCTGTTATTATAAAAAACTGCCTCTTGATGGCAGTTTTTTGAACCTTGAAAAGTTAATGAATTTACATATGGGATCGGAATCAAATCTTGAAAGGAGGATATTTAACCAGTTACACCATTTGTTAAAAACGTTCACTACCAAAGGAGGAAAGACATGATTAAGGAATGCAAAGAGCTTTATGTGGCCATAGCCATGCTTAAAGAGGTGGCTGCGAAGCAAGCGAGGAATCTGTATATGCCGGGAGATGGACGTTATCAGCCCGAAGAGCTTAAGGCATTTCTCGGTTATGACCAGTGGGCTTCCTGGCTCATCATCGTGGAATGGTTCTGGATGAAGACGTTGGCAGCTATCGGCGTGATGCCGAAAGAAGACGCCGCGCTTCTCACTGAAGAAAGGTTGCGGACATTGCTGTACGCAATTACCACAACCCAGCAGGATGCGAAAGAGAAAGATACCAAGCACGACATCCTGGCCTTGCTGGCATTGATGCGCGAGCATCTACCTGTCGAACTCCATCGTTGGCTGCATTATTGCGCTACTTCGTACGACATCATCAATACGGCGTATGCATTGCAGCTCAAGGTTGTTTTCGAAAGCGTTTTTATGCCCAAGCTTCATGTTCTCGATGACTTGTGGCGTGCTAAAATCGCAGAAAATGCCGCAGTGCTTCAACCGGGTCGTACTCATCTGCAAACGGCTCTGCCGGTCACTGTTGGCCTTTGGCTTGCAAACCTGCATAATCGTTTCGTGAGCTGCGCCCGCAAAGCCGAACAACTGGCGAACGAAATTCCCGGCAAGTTTAGTGGAGCTGTCGGGACATCGGCATCCCAAAGGGCACTCATCAAATCCAAAAACGGTGAGGGAGTGCTCATGGAAATGCTGGGTATTCCGGCAGCGGAAATAAGTACCCAGATCACGCCTCCTGAGGGGATGGCGAGGTTTTACTATGAGTTGGTCTTGCTTTCTGGTGCACTTGCCAACGTGGGGGAGGATGCACGCATCCTGCAAAGCTCACAGTTCGGCGAGATCATTAGTGACAGTTCGTCTTCATCGGCGATGTCGCACAAAAGGTCTAATCCGATTGCTGCAGAAAATGATGCTGGCATGCATGTTTCGGTTATCGCCGAAGACATGAAAGTAACCATGACTCTGGTGAGCGATCTACAGCGCGACCTTCGTTGGTCAAACGTCATGAGGAGCTACTCGGCAGTCGCCGTGTACGCTTATCAACAGATTTTGACGACGCAAAGACTGCTCAATAGTTTGCATGTTGACGTGGAAAAATGCAGGAAAAACTTCGAGGAGCAAGGGAATGTGGTCGTTGCCGAGCTGCTCCATCTGTTTTTGCAAAAAGAAGGTCTTCCGGAGGCACATCACTTCGTGAACCAAGAAATCGTTCCGGAAGCGATGGTATCCGGCGATCATCTTTACGCGGTAATGGAGAATCATTTCGGCGACGGAACGCCCATCACTGAAGAAATGTGGACGAATCTGCGCGACAGCGACATAGTCTCGTATCTCACTTCGCCCGATACCTACATCGGCGACGCGGTCATCATTGCTCAGCGCGAAGCTGAGAACAAACTGTAATAACAAAGGAGGTGGGACCGTTGGTAGAAAAGAATTGCCAGAAAGTTCACGCAATGGATCTTTTTCATCAGATTCCAAGCGAAATGCTCGTGCCGATCAGGGTTGAAATAGAAACTGATTCTGTACGCATTTTTACTACCGTGGAAAAGGGTTCTTCTCAGGAAGAGGATGCCCTGGTTGTGATGAAACAGTTGTGTGAGGATTTGTGCAACAAAGATATTCCGCATGATCCTCAAGAGCGCACGGTTGAAGGAAGAAACAGGATAGACTGCATCGTTATAAAGCCTCAAGACAAGATGAAAGTGTAGCATGCTTCAAACGCTTCGGCGTTAATCATGCAGAAAACCTTGAAGTAATGGAGGATCCAATGAGTAATGTAAGAGTAATTGGAGGAAGCAAAAGCGACAAAAAGCACATCAACACCTTGCTTAAGGTGCTTCGAGCAACCGGAACAACCTATCAGGTTTCCTACGCGTCTTGCCATCGTCACAGTGGCGGTGAATCGCGCGAATTTGAAAACCTGATCGCGCGGGTTGAGGAGCCGATCATCATCATGATCGGCGGATTGTCGCTTCAGGCAGTGGCCATGATTGAAACACACCTGAGAAACTCCGGGGTGTTCGACAAAATCGTGATCGGAGCGCCGCTGGATTTGCATGCGACTGATGCCACCATGGCTCTGCCTCAAGGCACTGCGGTTCTGACTACAGGCTACAACACCGTAAACATCGACCATAACCTTATCAACGCAGCGCTGAATGCTGCAAAACTTGCCTACATGGTTACGCGTAAGGAAGAGATCAAGGCTGGTTTGATCAAATGGTATGCAGATCAGACAAGGAAAAAGCAGCTCGAGGAAAACGTGGAGCTCGACGAAAACGGGTTAATTCCCGAATAAAAAGGAGGCTTAAGCCATGGCACACATTCCCGAAAAGGTTAGAAAGCAGGCATTGGTTCGCTCCATGCTCAATCAACTCATCTCTCAAGGTAAGGTCGGCGACAAATACAATTTTCCGCTGGAAGCAGGCAAGTTAATGTCTGTTCGCTCAGACCGTCTTTCCGTTTTTGACTTCGTGCTTCTGCTTCTGGCTCAGTACAAAGGCCAGGTGCTTACGGCTCTGACCGACTTTTGGGCTCACGAAATTCTCGAACCGATGGGCATCAAACATCATCTGGTGAAGTCCAAGAGGTATCCCGGCCGTAATTTGGCCAGAGACGCCGGCGACTTCTTTTCGGATCTTGACCTTTCGCGCACCCTCGTCATCCAAGGAGCTGAAGTGCTGGAATTTGAACTCATCTTTAGGCATCATCCTGGCGGAAGCGTATGGAAGCAATACCTGAAAGACGGCACCATCGCCGGCATTAAACTGCCCGAAGGCCTTAAAAAGTGGCAAAAGCTCGACACTCCCATTTTCACACCGTCTACCAAAGCAACCAAAGGTCACGACGTGAACATCACGGTAGATGAGTTCTATGCGGCCACTGGCAAAGAGGGTCGTAAGATCGTGGATATGCTCATGGAAGTCTATATGGCTGTTTACGGTTACTGCGAACAGCGCCAGATCCTCATCCTGGACACCAAGTGCGAAGGCAACAAGGATGGAGACATGATCCTGGATGAATGGTTCACCCCGGACAGTTCTCGCTTCGTGAAAAAAGCAGAGTTTCTGGAAGCTTTCACGGCCGGCAAAGAGCCCGGATTCATGGATAAGCAACCCGTGCGTGACTATTGCGCCACGATCACCACGCCCTTTAAAGACTCGGAGGGTAAGCAGATCATCGGCATCAACAACCTCAAGCCTGATAATCTGGAACACCTCGAGTTCGTCTCGAACCTGGAGCTTCCGCAGCGCGTCGCTGACGAAACCTCGCAGCGCTATCTGGAGATTTTCCAGCTCATCACCGGCATGCCGCTTTCCGAGTATCAGGAGAAATTCCTTCTCTAAAGCAGCAAGACTAAGAACTACAATGTAGATCGCGCTATCTCTAACTTCGAGGTAGCGCGTTTTTTTTTATATTTAAAAAAGGTTCCACGGAGTTATCCATGGAACCTTGAATTGCAATGCAAGATATTGTTAATGTCAGTGTCCGAAGAAACCGCGGCCGAGTTTGTCGGGGATGAGATAGAGGGCGATGCCTTTTTCCTGGCAGTACTCGATGACTTTCTTGTCTTTCACTGAGCCACTGGTGGAAATGATGGCGGTCACCCCTTTTTCTGCGAGAGCCTGAACACCATCGATCTCAGGAAAGAAGCTGTCGCTGGCTGCTGATGCGCCAAGAATGGAATGATTGCAATCCTCAGCTCTGGTAATTGCAAGTCGTGATCCGTAGACCCTGGCCTGTTGCCCGACGCCGTTACCGATGAGCATGCCGTCGCGAACCAGTGTGATTGTGTTGCTGTTGCTGGTGTCGCAGATCGCTTTGGCGAACAGCATATCCTGCTCATGGAAAGGTGTAGCTTGACCATATTTCACCAGGTTTGGGTCGTTGAGGTCCAGGATGAATGTGTAGTTAGGTTGGAGTAGGAAGCCGCCACGAACGTAGCGGAACCTGGGTGCGGTGTCGAGACTGGAACGCGAAAGGCTGGCGAGAGCGGGATTCTCGATGAACCGGCAGTT
>CAZAJN010000078.1:0-37474 GCA_964485555.1 uncultured Bdellovibrionales bacterium | reverse complement strand
GTAAACACCAAAAAAAGAAAAAACCTCCCCCCCCCTTCGCCCCCCGCCCGCCTGCCCGGCGGGCAGGGCAGGCAGGTAATGAATTACGAATCATGCAAAAAAATAACAGCGCATGATTCATGACTCTTGATTCATGATTCTAGCTAAACTATTTCCCAGCCAGTTTCGGTTTCAATTATCTTTCCTTGAACTTCAAATCCGCTTGCTAGTCTGTGTCCGCCACCTCCGAATTGGTGGGCGATTTCGCTAACATCAACGCCTTTGTATTCCTCGCTTCTTAGACTTCCTTTGATGATGCCATTGTCTCTTTCGGAAAGCACTAAGGAGAATTTTGTTCCAGGAACCGTGTTTAGAATTGAAGCGACTTGACCTATATCTTCAGTTGAGGCTTTGCATTCTTCAATGTCGGCTTGGGTGAGTACCGTTGTTATCAATCCATTTATTGGATTGATTTTTGCTTTTTCAAAAGCTTTGCCCCAGAGTTTTAATGTTGAAAGTTTTTTATTGGCAAAAGTGGCTTCAATTATTTTTGAAACCGACGCACCTCTTTTCATGAGATCCGAGGAGATTTCCATGACGCGACTGGATGTGTTGGCATGCTGAAAATTGCCAGTATCGGACAAGATTCCAATCATCAGATAGGTCGCAATATTTTTCGAAATGGTTATTTGTTGAGAGGCGAAATATTCATAGATGATTTCACAGGTTGATGAGCATTTGGAATCTATGATGACGATGTCGGCTTTGATGGTGATGTCAGGATGATGATCAATGATGGCGGTCACGGTTTTTTCCGGAAGCTCGGTGATTATTTTTTGAAAACCTCTTTCAACACTGTCACATCCGATGGCTGCATCAAAAATGGAAAGATCTAAATTTTGAGGAAGAACAAATTCTTCTTCAGTCAGATTTTCCAGAAAAGTCGGAATTGGATCTACGCAACCGATCACCGCTTTTTTTCCGATTGAGGTGAGATAGTCTTTGAAAGCTAGCACACTGCCAGCGGTGTCACCATCTGGTCCGGAATGGGCAAAAAGCAGAATATTTTTGGATTTTGCTATGACATAGGAAAGCGTATTGAATTCTTGGTCGAAATTTTTCATGGATTCTATTTTAGGATAGTGTGTTTAAGTTGGATGCCACCCTACGAAAATACGAAAAAATACAAAATTACAAAAATACAAAATTGACTCACACAGTTTGGAAAAAAACACTTTTGTATTTTTGTAAAAATTTGTAAGTTTGTAGGAACTTGAATAAAAAATCTTAAACTAAAAAAGTTTAAGAATTTTATGAGACTGTATTTTTGTTTTGAGTGGGGCTAGACCTCCTTGAGAATCTTTTCGATCTTGTCTGCTTCTTCCTCTGTCGAGTCCAGGATGAATTCAATGCGGGGAAGCGGCCTCATGGCAAGCTTTTTGTTCAGGGCTCCTTGGATCGAATATATCTCTTTGTTCAATGTCTTGATTGCATAGTCTGATTCCTTGAAAGGAAAGACGCTAATAGACACTCGAGTATATCTGATATCTGGAGTGGTGTCAACTTTGGCGATCGTCAAAAACAGACCTGGCTTGAGTGACAATTCGCGTTGAAAAATCTCACCCAGGTGTTGCTTGATAAGTTTGTTTAGTTTTGTGATACGTTCAGACATGGATTTAAATAATAACCAATAATCAAGTAACAAGATACAAACAAATTACAAATAAAAATAATCAATATCCAAACTTTTTGAAATTTTAGAATTGGTTATTGGAACTTGTTTGGTTTTCGTTTCTTGTATATTGGAATTTTTCTATAATGTTCTCTTCCTTTCTTCTTCAGTATATGCGATCAACATGTCGCCTTCTTTGATTTTGGTGTCTCCTTCAAACACAATTCCGCATTCATTTCCTTTTCCAACTTCAGGAGTGACTTTCTTGTCTTGCTGAAGCGCTTCCAACTTTCCTTTGCCGACAATCTCTCCTTCTCTTCGGATTTCAATGGAAGCTCCTTTGATAATTTTTCCTTCAGTCACGCGTCCTCCCACGATCATGTCTCGCTTGCCAGTTTTGAAAATTGCCAGAACGTTCACCATTCCATGATCTGTGCGAACTATTTCAGGCGGAAGCATGTCAATGATGGTTTTTTTGACCTCTTCAACCAATTCGTAGATGATCTTGAAAGTTTTGATCTTGACTCCGCTAGCCTCAGCCAAGCGCTTGGCAACGGTCGTCGTTTCAACATTGAATCCCAAAATCATGGCTTGGGATGGAGCACCGATTTTGATGTCTGATTCTGTGATGTTTCCGATTCCAGTCTCTACGTAGTCTACGATGACTTCGTCGGTCTTGATGGTCGAGATGATTTGTTCAATGGCTTCCAATGATCCTTGGACATCCGCTTTCAGAATGAGGTTCAATTTCTGGATCTTGTCTTCCTCCATGATGCGCATCAATTTTTGTGAAGTGACTTTTTCTTTGCGTTCAATCAATCCGCCAGAAAATTCTTTTGATTTCAAGCGGGCTATTGATTTTCCGCTCACCACCTGAAGAACATCGTTTGAATTTGCAGTGCTATTGAGTCCCATGATCTTGATAGGCATCGATGGTCCGGCAGTCAAGAGATTTTTTCCAGTGAAGTCTTCCATCTTCTTGATGCGACCATAAGCTGTTCCTGCTGTCACATCCTGTCCTACTTTCAGTGTTCCGGTTTTGACAAGAATGGTTGCGATGGGTCCCTTTTGCGGATCAAGATTGGATTCGAGAACGATTCCAAATCCATCTCGTTTGTCATCAGCCTTGAAATCTTCCACTTCAGCTACTAATAGAATACTTTCCAAAAGGGAATCTATTCCCATGTTCTGCTTGGCACTGACCTCCACGCTGATAATGTCTCCACCCCATTGTTCGATCAGGATTCCATTGTCGGCCAATTCCTGTTTCACGCGCTGAGGGTTGGCATCAGGTTTGTCGATTTTGTTGATGGCGACAACGGTTGGAATTTTCTTATCTTTCAAATACTCAATAACCTCTTTAGTTTGTGGTCTGACTCCGTCGTCCGCTGCCACAACCAAAACTGCGATGTCGGCTATGCTGACTCCTCGTTCTCTCATTCCTGAGAAAGCTTCATGTCCAGGAGTGTCGATGAAAGTTATCAATTTGCCTTTCTTTTTTACTTGATAGGCGCTGATGTGCTGAGTGATTCCTCCAGCTTCCTTGGCAGCCACGCTGGCTTTGCGAATCGTGTCCAAAAGAGTCGTCTTGCCGTGATCAACATGACCAAGAATGGTCACAACCGGTGGGCGAGGATGAAGATTTTTTCCAGATTCTTTTTCTTTCTTGCAAATTTCAATCAGTTTTTCAACAGTTATTGTTTCGCTGTCAGAAATGACCAGGTCAGCTTCAGTTTCAAATCCAAGGTCCTGGGCAATGATTGTCGCAGTATCAAAGTCAATTTCTTCATTGATGGTTGCAAGAATGTTGTTTTTCAGCAGCTCGGTGATCACATGTGAAACAGGCAAGCCTAAAAGCTCGCTAAATTTCTTCACGGTTATGCTGGTTGGAACTTTGACAACCTGCCTGCCGGCAGGCAGGTTTTTTTTCTCTGGTTCATTCATTATGTTGTATTTCGAAAAAGATTAGATTTTTATGGGCTTGATTGTGACTGCGCTTTTTATGGCTGCTTTCTCCTCATCAGTCAGTGTGTATTTCTCGGACTCCCCTCTGGTTATCGGTTTTGAATAAATTCGAGTTCCTTCGCGGGTGTGAAGAGATGAGATGACCAAGCCCGAATCCTTTCCGTCAAGAAGAGCCAGTGCAAAGCTTTGATCGCCGCCTATATCCTTGAAAGGATTGAATCTGATGATGCCTACTTTGTGGATGCTCTTTTGTGTCAGGGCATGAATCTTGTTGGAAATCTCAAAAAGTTCCTGAATTTCTTTGTCTATATCAGCGATTTCCCTGGTGTGGTTCAAAATAACTGACTCCAAATCCTGGGCATTCTTACCTGAAAAGAGCATTTCAATGTTCTTTTGGGTTTTTTTGTGACGGGAATTGCTCAATATTGCCAAAAATAGGCTCACTGAAGCCAATAACATTGCCAAAATGGAAATATAGAATGAAAATTGTTCCGATATTAACATGGAATAAACCTTATAATTAATATATACAACAAAGTATATAACTAATTTTGCCTTATGTAAAGAAAAAAACAGCCTTTAGGTCAGGATGTTTGGCTCAGCTATATTGTGCATAATTCGCATGCTCGTCATTTACACTGGCCATAGCAAGTTTCTTGCGGAAATGGTCCACCGAAGCTTGCTATGGCGGTCGAAGGCGGAGGGCACAGGATTTGAACCTGCGAAGAGATTTCTCCCTTACCGCATTTCGAGTGCGGCGCATTCGACCGGGCTCTGCCAACCCTCCATGATAATCATTTAATCATGAAAACATACAATCAGACAAACATGCGACTCGTAACTCGTAATCAGTAACTAGAAACCAAATACCAAATACCAAATACCAAATACCAAATACCAAATACAATTCAGCTTTGTTGTTTTTGCGTTTTTGTTGTAAACTATAGAAAGCTAATTGTTTATAAAAAAATGCTATGGAGGTTTCGCAAAGCCAGGTTGGAAAATTTCTTGATCCAACTAAGATTATTGCGCAATTGGATGTTCAGGAAGGAAGTGTTGTGGCAGATTTCGGATGTGGTCCTGGATATTTTTCTCTGCCTTTTGCCAGCGCTGTCGGACAAGCCGGCAAGATTTATTCGTTGGATGTTTTGCCACAAGCCTTGGAAACAGTTGTTGGTAAATGCAAGAATTCAGGCATAATAAACATTGAAACCAAAAGGGTTAATTTGGAAAAAGAAAATGGTTCGAAAATGGAAAATGAATCCTTGGATTGGGTGATCATGAAAGATATTCTGTTTCAGAATCAAAGAAAAGATGTCATCATTGCTGAAGCATACAGAGTTTTGAAGCCAGGAGGAATGGTCATTGTGGTTGAATGGAATCAGGCTGAAGAAGCAATAGGCCCAGATCTGAGCATTCGAATCAAGCAGGAAAGTCTCAAGGGCATGTTTGAAGAAAAGAAATTTACAGTTGATAGGAACATCGATGCGGGAGATTTCCACTATGCGTTCGTGGCAAAGAAGTAAGAGCTGAATTTTTCGCTTTGGAATAATAAAACAAAAATATGTCAAAAAAAGAAAACATAACTGCTTCATTTGGAAATAAGAGTCGGATCCTCTTGGCATTGTTGGCTATGATCATGACACCTTTCTTTTCAGGTTGTGGAACATCTCAGCAGGCTGGATATTTGGTGAATTTGGAAATCTGGGGAATATTTGATGATTCTACTGTCTATAACGAGATAATAAATCAATACAAAACAATCAATCCTTACGTTGGGGAGATCAAATATCGAAAATTTTCTCCAGATACGTATTCACAGGAGTTGTTGGATGCTCTGGCGTCCGGTCAGGGGCCTGATATTTTCTTGATCAATAATTCTTGGCTCCCTTCTTATGTCAACAAACTTGAGCCTGCACCTACTCCTTTTGTCAGTGAACAGGACGTCAAGAATAATTTTCCGGATGTTGTGTTGTCCGACTTTGTGGAAAATTCGAAAGTCTATGCTGTGCCATTGAGCATTGATTCCATGGCTCTTTACTATAACAAGGACATGTTCAATGCAGCTGGAATAACTTCACCACCTAAGACTTGGCTGGAATTCAATAGTGCTGTCAAAAAACTGACTGTCATTGATGCTGTCGGCAACATACGACAATCTGGAGCAGCAATAGGTACGGCTTACAATGTTAACAGAGCCTCAGACATTTTGAGTTTGCTGATGCTCCAAAACGGAGTCGAGTTGCCAATGAAAAAAGGCATGTTGGCAAAATTTGATGAAGGTGTGGTTTCTCCGGAAGGCGAAATAATTCAAGCTGGGGAAATGGCTTTGGGATATTATACTCAATTTTCAAGGCTCAGCACTGCGACTAACACGCAAAACCCTCTCTATACTTGGAATGGCAGACAACACAATTCAGTGGATGCATTCGCCGAGGGTTCGGTTGCAATGCTTTTCAATTATTCATGGCAAAATGACGAGATAAGAAGCAAGAATCCAAAACTGAATTATGAAATCTCAACTGTTCCACAAATCTATCCAGCTAAGCCTGTGAGCGTTGCAAATTATTGGGGGTATGGAGTGGCTAGAAACAAAGTCAATCCTGTGGCTGCTGTTGGCGCGCAATCCTCAGCGCCAGTTCCAAATGAAGTCAGAACTCATGAATCGTGGCAATTCTTACGATTTTTGACTCTTAAAAATGCTGGGATGATAACTCTTTATAATGCCAGCACCAAAAACAGCAAGGATTTTCCAATTAATTTTGATCCAGCCTTGGATTATCTGAAAAAAACCCAACAGCCAGCAGCCAGACGTGATCTGATAGAAGCTCAAAAAACAGATTCAAAACTAGGTCCATTTGCACAAAGCAATCTGGTGGCCAAGCATTGGTATCAAGTTGATCCCATCAACGTCGACAATATTTTGAGTGACGTCATTGAATCTGTGGCACGAGGAGATCTCTCTTTGCATGATGGATTGGTGTTGGCAAAGAATAGAGTGAATTATTCATCGGGCGGAAGCACAGCCCGATAGAATCATATAATTTTGATGATCATGAAAATGAAAACTATAAAAAGTATCGCATATAGCGTCATCCTGTTGGGTGGACTTTTTGTCAATAATTTGCCAGCCATGGCTGCAGATGCAGTTTGTCTGAATAAACCTGACAAGACAGCATGCTCGGTTGGTGATGGCAAAAGTGCTGAATATGGAAAATGCGATGGCAAAGGGAATTGTGTCACATCAGGCGTTGTCACCACTCCCGCTTCTGGCCCTGGAAGTGCCGGACAGGCAACAGACTATAAGATTCCGGGAACTACAACCGAAGAGAGTCAGTTGGTGAAATGTGGAAGACCTGGTCAATCTATGTGCACGCTTTGTGACTTTATAGCGGGGCTCAATAATGTGATCCAATACATCATGAGAATTTCCATAGGTGTTGGCTTGCTTGCTTTTACTATTGCTGGAGTTGTGTATGTAGTTTCAGCTGGAGACCCAAAGACAACAGGAAGAGCCAAGGATATTATGAAAAATGCAGCTATAGGTTTTGTTATTATTTTTGCCGGATGGCTGATTGTCAACACTGTCATACAATCATTGGGATCGAAAACAGACGCTCAAGGAAATCCTACATTTGGCATGAACATCACGAGTTGGGGACAGTTTGATTGCAGTGCGAATCCTAATCGATAGAAATTAAATATAATAAAAAATATGACTAAGACAATAATGAAATTACGGTTGAGTATGTTTTTGTTCCTCTTGATATCTGGATTTTTTTTAACTTTTGGTGTTCAGAAAGTTCTAGCTGATACTTGCTCAGCCAAAAATCCTGGTTCAGCTTGCGTTGATAAAAACAAAGTTTCCGGTGAATCGGGGTGCGTGGCAAATCTTTGTCCTGGCACTGGTAATAGTGTTCAATGCTGTGCCATTTCCTCAGTTACTTGCAATGCGGATGGTTCATCAATCATGCAACCTTGCTCTGCAGCGGGAAATTATGGGGTATGTAATGCAGCTGGCACTTGTGTGGATTCCAATTCTGGTCCAATACCAAGTCCAGCCACTGCCAATCCGGGAACAGTTCAGCCGGCTTCTGGTGGAGGGACAGCATTTACCAATCCACTCAAATTTCAAACAGTTGATCAATTCTTGAGTCAAATCATGGGAGCATTGCAAGGAATTATCGTCACTCTTTCGCTTTTGATGATCGTCATCGGTGCGGTGATGTATGTCATCTCAGGAGGTGGAAAACAGATCGAAACAGCCAAGAACATGATCACAGCTGCGCTTGTCGGATTGGCCATCGGATTGGCAGCCCCATCTTTTCTGAAAGAAATATCAACCATATTGGGTTGGGGAACAACTGACACGCGTTTGGCTGCAGCGCTTAGTCTTTCTCAGATTGCCACCCGGGTTTTGAATTTCTTGCTTGGAATCTTGGGAATTCTTTCACTTGTCATGATGGTCATTGGCGCATCCATGTATCTCACATCTGCAGGGGATGAGGACAGGATTGATACTGGAAAAAATATTTTCAAATATTCCTTGCTGGGAGTTGTAATAGCTATGGCATCGATGGTTTTGGTGACTCAGGTCGCAAAGTTTTTCATAGTTGGCTAATGTAAGTTAAAGAAAATAAAAATAAAAATGTTAATAAACGTTCCACAATATATAGACGTAGAAGATAAAGTGGCCGGACCGCTGACTATCAAGCAGTTGGGTTGGCTTATCGCGCTCGGAGTGATGTTGCTCATTCTTTGGAATGTTGTTCCGTTCGCGGGTTTTTTGGTCATAGGTTTTCCGCTAGCTATCATTTTCGGATCTCTGGCTTTTTTCAAGCCGTATGGTCAACCAATGGGAAGCTTTGTAATTTTTGGAATCATGTACTTTTTCAAGCCCAAAGTTTACATCTGGAAAAGAACACCGCAAAATGTGATCAATGTTCCGCAAAAAGCAAAAGTTGAACAAAAATTTTCTCCGGACAAACACCTTACTGAGGATTCACTAAGAAATCTCGCGCAACTTTTGGATAGTGAAGGAAACAATTATAGCCATGATCTTGATGACATTATGAAAAATCAACCGATCAAAAAGGCGTAGTGTAAGCAATCAATTAGACATCAAAACATCTAAACATTCAATCAGTCTACACACTTAAACATCCAAACACCCAAACAGAAATTCGCATGTTTGAATGCTTGAATGTTTATATGTCTTAACGAGCAATTTTATGGAATCATTGCATTCAAATAATTTGACCAATGGCGGTGGAGGAGGCTCTAGCAGTCAGAAATATGTCGACGTGGAAGAAGTGCGCGACGGCGTCATCGTGCTCAAGAACGGATCGCTCAGAGCGGTGCTTTTGGTTTCTTCGATAAACTTTGATCTCAAAGCGACTGAAGAACAAGATTCCATCATTAGCCAGTATCAGAATTTTCTAAACTCCCTGGATTTTCCGATGCAAATAGTTGTTAGTTCCCGCAAATTGAACATAAATCCATATATCGATTATCTTAAGAAAAAAGAAACGCAACTCACCAATGAACTTTTGAGCATGCAATTGGCAGAGTATTCCAATTTCATCAAAAATTTGGCCGATGTTTCAAACATCATGTCCAAATTTTTCTATGTGGTTGTGCCTTTTTATCCGATCGAAAGCACTAAGAGTGGAATTATTGACCGCCTTTTCGGATCGACAAATTCACAGATGGCAATTTCAAGGCGCAGAGAGTTGTTTGATACTTACAAAAATCAGCTTTGGCAAAGAGTCGATCATATCAGTGCAGGTCTTTCAGGAACAGGTGTGAAAGTCACACCGCTCAAGACAGAAGAATTGATAGAACTGCTTTATAATTCATACAATCCTTCAACGCACAACAACAGTATCATCAAAGACATAGACAAGATTGAGTTGAGATAATCACGAGCAGTATAAATTAAAAATACACATATGTTTGGATTGGATAAAAATAAAAATCAAAAACCGGCTGTGTCAACAAACGCAATACTTCAAAGTGAGGCGCTTTATCAGCAAGGTGTGGCAACCATCAAAGATTTGATCGCGCCAGCCGCCATGAAGATAAGTTCAAATTATTTGCAGGTTGGTGAAACGTATGCGCGGACACTTTTCGTCGTGGCATATCCTCGCTATTTGCACACTAATTGGTTTTCTCCCATTATCAACATCGATTTTTCAATGGACACCTCGATGTTCATTCATCCGATCAATACGGCTGAAATTCTGAAAACGCTCAGGAAAAGTTCTACCCAGGTTCAATCCCAGATTCACATGGAGGAACAGTCTGGAAAAATCCGCGATCCGATCTTGGAAACAGCTTTGCAGGACATTGAAGATTTGCGAGACAAATTGCAACAAGGAACGGAAAAGTTTTTTCGCTTCGGTTTGTATATGACGATTTATGGGAAAACAATGGAGGAGCTTGATAAGGCCAATCAGGAAATAGAATCGATTCTTGAAGCTCAACTGGTGTACATAAAACCAGCAGTTTTGAAAACGGAACAAGGTTTTTCTTCGACTTTGCCATTGGCTAATGATGAACTTGATGTGGCGAACAACCTCAACACCGCGCCTCTTTCAACAACTTTCCCATTCGTTTCAGCTGATCTTTCATCCAATGAAGGAATTCTGTATGGCATAAACAGGCATAATAACAGTTTGATCTTGTTCGATCGCTTCAAGATGGAGAACGCAAACATGGTCGTGTTCTCAAAATCTGGAGGTGGAAAAAGTTATACTGTGAAGTTGGAAATATTCCGCTCGTTGATGGTGGGAACTAATGTGATAGTGATTGATCCTGAAAATGAATACAAATATCTTTGTGAAACGGTAGGCGGAACTTTCATTAAGCTCTCTCTCAACTCAAATTTCCATCTCAATCCTTTCGATCTTCCGCAGGTGAGTGAGGATGAGGACCCTGAAGATGTTCTCAGGTCAAATATTGCGAGTCTTATCGGTCTTTTGCATATCATGCTTGGAGCAGTGACGCCGGAAGAAGATTCCATTTTGGATCTGGCAATCCGCGAGACATATGCCATGCGCGACATCACCGCGCAAAGCAATTTCAAATCCTTCAACTCCAATTCTTTCCCAACCATGTCAGATCTTTATTCGGTTGTCAGGAATTCAGAAGGTGGAGAATCCATTGCACGTCGCCTTGAGAAATATACGGAGGGAATTTTTGCCGGCGTTTTGAATCATCCAACCAACGTGCAGATCAACAATCAATTGGTGGTTTTCAACATCCGCGATCTTGAAGAACAACTTCGCCCAATTGCGATGTATACTATTTTGCAGTTCATTTGGAATGAGATGCGTTCAACACTGAAAAAGAGAATAGTTGTGGTGGATGAAGCTTGGGTCATGATGCAGAATGAGGATGCAGCATCATTTCTGTTTGGAATCGCCAAGCGTTGCCGAAAATATTACACTGGGCTGACAACAATTACTCAGGACATCGCAGACTTCATGAGTTCCCGCTATGGAAAACCTATTGTGACCAACTCTTCACTTCAATTGCTCTTGCGCCAATCGCCGGCAGCCATCGATACGATTTCAGACACTTTCTATTTGACAGAGCAAGAAAAATTCCTTCTTTTAGAAAGTAATGTTGGAGAAGGCGTTTTGTTTGCAGGTGCAAAGCATGTGGCAATCAAAGTTATTGCGTCTTACGCTGAAGACCAGATTATCACATCCGATCCTCGTCAGCTGATGGAAATTGAACAAGCCAAGAAGGATTTTGATGAGGAAGAAGGAATGTAGGCTGGAAATTTCAAATGATAAATTACAAATTCCAAATGCATTGTTATGTCGAATGCTGCGATTGATTACGAAAAACAGAATGAGCTAAACAATGCCAGACTTGGGTCTTCACGAGTCGAAAATTTCAATGTGCCCAGAAACGGGCTAGCTGATAATTATAATCAGGGAATACATAGAGTTCACGATGAAAGTGAAGACGAGTTAAGGAATAATCCTCGTCTTGTTGAAGATGGCGAAGATGATAAGCATGCGGAGAGACTTGGTAAGGCAAGAGCAGGATCGGGAAACAGTGAAGCTAAAAAAACTGAGAATTTGGCAACTGATGCCGCTAAGATGGCAACACCAATGGGCGCGATGTCACTTCTTAAGCAAATAAATCCGATTGGTGACATGCCTTTTGTCGCAGCGATTGGAGCTTCCATGCTCAAAGATCTTTCAGACTTGGTTTTTATAGGCTCTTTGCCTGGAGTCGGAACGGTGATCACGATCATGTGCTCAATTTTCATTTTTATGATGATGCTGCTAGTTGGAGGAGGCGGCAAAAAAAAGGTTGCCAATGGTCTCGTTAAAAAAGGCGGTATAATCCTAGCTGGAACATTGGCAGGATTTATGCCAGGAATCAATTTCATTCCAGAGGCGACAGCGACTGCCTTGGTTGTTTATTTTACTACACTTTCAGAAAGAAAACATGAACAAGAATAGGCATAAAATTTTAAACTTCCCACTCCAATCTATCCTGGGGACAATTTCTAAATCCTAAGCAATTTCAAATGATGAAATTCTAAATTTTAAGAACATTGAAAAATTTATTCATTGTTTGAAAATTGTGAATTGAAAATTGAAAATTATTTATATATGTCTTCAAAAATTTATTCAGCGGCCACTATTGGACTTGATGGAGAAGTTGTGGAGGTTGAGGTTGATGTGCTTGGTGCGGGACTTCACAATTTCACCATTGTTGGACTTCCTGATACTGCCATCAAGGAATCTCGCGACCGTGTCAGTAGTGCCATCAAAAACAGTGGTTTCAAACCGCCACATCAGTGTGGTCGAGTGACGGTCAATCTTGCTCCGGCCGATTTGCCAAAAGCTAGTCCTATCTATGATTTGCCGATCGCAGTCGGTCTTTTGCTGGCAACAAAACAACTCCAATTCGATTTTACTTCACGTATGGTGGTTGGAGAATTGTCGCTGGATGGACGGGTGAGATCAATCCAAGGAATTTTGCCGATCGCACTGCTGGCCAAAGAAAAAGGCTTTCAGGAGTTGTATGTTCCAGCTGAAAACGCATCAGAGGCAAGTGTGGTGAAAGGCATAAATATTGTTCCGGTAAGCACGCTCTATGATCTGGCTGACCATTTTGCGGGAAATAGGCATATTAGTTATTTCCCTCAAATAGAAAGCGACGATCTTTTCACTCATGGCGAACATGTCAATGACATGGCTCACATCAGTGGACAACAGCATGCAAAGCGCGCATTGGAAATTGCGGCAGCTGGTGGTCATAATGTGATTTTGAATGGTCCTCCCGGATCAGGAAAAACATTATTGGCCAAAGCCATGCCAACAATCTTGCCACGACTAACTTTGACGGAGGCTTTGGAAATCACTAAGATTTTTTCTGTAGCTGGAAAATTGTGCAAGGGGCAATCATTGGTGACGATAAGACCATATCGAGCTCCACATCATAGTGCCAGCAGTGTGTCCTTGATAGGTGGTGGATCCTATCCTAAGCCAGGTGAAATAAGCCTGGCACACCGGGGCGTTTTGTTTTTGGATGAGTTTGCTGAATTTCCGAAAAGCGTGCTGGAGAATTTGCGCCAGCCTTTGGAGGATGGTATGATTACAATCTCGAGAGCCAAAGGATCGCTTCATTTTCCGGCCAGATTCATTTTGGTGGCCGCGATGAATCCATGTTTTTGCGGAATGGCGACTGATCCTGAAAAAGTCTGCACTTGCACGCCTTCACAGATCGTCAGATATCAGCAGAAAATTTCCGGACCAATCATGGACAGGATCGATTTGCACATTGAAGTTCCCAGGCTCAGTTTTGACAAATTGCAAGAAGGACCTGTTGAAGAATCAAGCGTGAAAATCAGGGAAAGAGTGGAAGCTGCCAGAAAACTGCAAGAAAAAAGATTTTTAGATTTGCCAATTGTTTCGAATAGTGAGATGTCTTCTGATCAGCTCAAGACTTTTTGTCAGCTTGATGATCAGTCAAAAGAACTTTTGAAAAGTGCCGTCACAGCTCTCAAATTGAGCGCCAGAGGATATCATCGCATCATAAAAATTGCTCGCACTATTGCCGATTTGGCAGAAAGTGAGAAAATTGAAGCCAATCATATTGCTGAAGCTGTTCAATACAGATTTAAGTCTGAGTGAAAGATTTAAAAAAATGAATAATAAAATTTTTAAAAATTAGACTCAAAACATTTTAGCTTTAGCTTAAATTTTTCGTAGGTCACTACCCGCCTCGACTCGCAAGACGATTTGCTCGTCGATGCGAGGCGGGCAAGGTACAAAAAATTTAAGAAAGCAAAAAGTTTTTCAAACAGTAATTTTTGAAAATTTTATTATTCATTTATTTATAGGATTATTCATGGTGGAAGATATGATGATTAATAAAATTAAAAAAACTTTGTATAAAATTCTGATTATAAGCGGAATTTTTTTTGGATCCCATGTTTTGTTTGTGGATGCTAAAGAATTGGATTTCGGTGGCGCGCAAAAAAACATCCAACTTAATGACAATGGTGTTGTCTATGAAACTACCACCAATTCGCAAACAGTGAGCGATTTTATCAAGGAGCACAAGATTGAGATTTTTGAAAAGGATGTCGTGCTTCCTGAAAAAAATGAAAAGATTTTTTCAGGCACAAATATCATCATATTGCGAGCAAAAAAACTTTCAATCAAAGAGGGTGGAGATGTGAAAACAATTTACACTTTTCGAAATACAGTCGAGGAGGCGATCTGGGAAAATAGAGATATCAAATTTGATGAGGATGATATTTCCAAGCCTGTGAGAAACAGCAACATCAAGGGTGGCGAAACAATTGTCATCACGCACGTTTTGATCAAGGAAGAAACCAAGAATTTAGACATTGATTTCAAGACGATTTCAAATGAGGATGATTCTTTGGGATGGAGAGTAAAAAAAGTTACCAAGAAAGGTGAGAAAGGGCAAAAAGAAATTAAATACAAAGTTGTGTATAACGACGGGAAAGAGATTTCTCGCAAAATTTTAGAAAGCAATATTGTGAAAGAACCTGTTAATGAAGTGGTGACACAGGGCACAATGGTGAAAGTAGGGAAGGTTCACACCGGAGCAGCAAGCTGGTATGCTTGGACAGGCACTCTGGCCGCAGCTAATCCCTGGCTTCCTATGGGAAGTTATGTTAGGGTGACTAATAAGGCAAATGGCAAGCAAGTTATTGTGAAGATCAATGATCGTGGTCCTTTCGGTCCCGGCAGAATAATCGATTTGGACAAAGTTGCCTTCGCTCAAATTGCTTCAGTGGGGGCGGGCGTGATCGATGTGAAGATGGAAGTGATCACGAATTAGCTTTTTAGGCATTAGCTTATTAGCTTCTTAGGAAATGCAAAATCAAGCTATAATTTAAGATTATTTATTTATGAATATAAGAGCTAAAAAAAGTCTGGGGCAGAATTTTTTGAAAGATGAGCAGGTTCTTGCTCGCATTGTTGAAAGCGGAAACATCTCATCTGAGGACACCGTGATTGAAATCGGACCTGGGCAAGGCGCACTCACCGAGCTTTTAGCAGAGAGATGCAAAAAAGTCATTGCAATTGAATTGGATGACCGCTTGATTCCAGTGCTACAAGAGAATTTTCAATACGATGAACACGTAGAAATAGTTCATGACGATATTTTGAAAATAAATCTTCCAGCTTTAATTGAATCGAATAATTTGCAACAAGGATATAAGGTGATTGCAAACATTCCTTACTACATCACTGCGCCGATCATCAGACTTCTTTTGGAGACAAAATTCCCGCCATCTGAAATTATTTTGATGGTGCAAAAAGAGGTGGCTGAAAGAATCACAGCCAAGGCAGGAGCGATGAGCATTTTGGCGGTTAGCGTGCAATATTATTCAGATGCTAAATATCTCTTCACTGTTCCTCGCAGCGCTTTTGATCCAGTTCCAAAGGTGGATAGCGCAGTGATCAGAATCATGAATCATGAATCAGGAAGCAAGGAAAACAAAGAGGAAACCAAAAAATTCTTCAGGATTGTGAGGGCGGGATTCTCAGCGAAAAGAAAAACTTTGGAAAATAATCTTTCCAATGGTTTGCATCTCGAGAAGAAAGAAATTTTGGAAAAAATAGAATCGATTGGATTTGTCAAAAACACTCGCGCGCAGGAACTTTCTGTTGAGGATTGGAAAAAGCTTACAGATAGCTTCTAGCTGCTAGCTTTCAGGCTTTAATAAGTGTGCTACAATTAAATAGTTGAATAAATACTAAAAGCTATAAGCTAAAAGCTATAAGCTAATTTAAATATGCAGGATATTTTAGAAGGATTGAACGAAAATCAAAAAAAGGCGGTCATCGCGGCAGATGGTCCGCTTTTGATAATTGCTGGTGCAGGATCTGGAAAAACAAAAACTCTTACTCATCGCGTTGCATATCTGATCAAGAATCACCATGTCATGCCGCAAAATATTTTGGCGGTAACTTTCACCAACAAAGCTGCAGGTGAAATGCGTGAAAGAATCGTGAAGATTCTCTATCCGGAAGCGGCGCACAATTTCAAATACAGTCTGTATCGAAACAATGACCAGCTGCCCACAATCGGAACTTTTCATGCCATTTGCTCAAAGATTCTGCGCAGTGAAATTGAAGCGCTGGGATATGCCAAGACATTTCATATTGTTGATGATCAAGACCAGCAAGTTTTGATGAAAAAGGTCTTGAAGGAACTTGAAATTGATGCGCAACAATTTGCGCCACGGGCCATTCTTGCTTCGATCAGCAAGGCTAAGAATGAACTCATGGGACCGCATCAGTTTGCTCAGCAAGCAAATGGATATTATGAAGAAATCACAGCCAAAGCATATTCTTTGTATCAAACTAGGCTCAAGGAAAATAACGGTTTGGATTTTGATGACATCATCATGTTCACGGTGGAGCTTTTCAAAAATTTTCCGCAGGTTCTGGAGCACTATCAGAACCTTTTCCGCTTCATCATGGTTGATGAATATCAAGACACGAACCGCGCTCAATATTTGCTCATCAATTTGCTGGCAAGCAAACATCGCAATTTGTGCGTGGTGGGAGACGATTGGCAAAGCATCTACAAATTTCGAGGAGCGGACATTAAGAACATCTTGAATTTTGAAAAAGATTACGATGAAGCCAAGGTCATTCACCTTGAGCAGAACTATCGTTCCACTCAAGTCATTCTTGATGCGGCTTACGGCGTCATTTCAAAAAATATCAACCGAAAAGACAAGAAGCTTTGGACTGAGCAGGAAGCAGGCAAACAGATAACTTCATTTGAGGCGGCTGATGAACGGGATGAGGCTGATTACATTGCCAATGAGATAAAAAACAGTGCAAACGGAGTTTTCAAGAAATTCGTGATTCTCTATCGAACCAATGCGCAATCTCGCGCAGTGGAAGAATCTTTTTTGAGAAACTCGATTCCGTATAGGATCATTGGAGGAATAAAATTTTATCAAAGAAAAGAAGTCAAGGATGTCATCGCCTATCTGCGACTCATTTCAAATTTGACTGATAGTGTTTCACTGGAACGCGTGGTTAATGAACCGAAAAGAAACATCGGCGATGCGACTGTTAGGAAATGGATCAATGCAGCGAGAGTGTTGGGCATGAGTCCAATTGAAGCAGGAGCTACAAAATCATTGACTAATAGCGGACTTCCATTATCAAAAACAGAAGCAATCGCTAAATTCTGCGAATTTATAATGCGAATGAAAGAATTGCAGCCTAGGATAAATTTGGCTGATTTTATTGAAAAAGTTTTCAAAGAAAGCGGATATGAACAAATGCTTTCCAATGAAGGTGTGGAAGGCGAACCGCGCTGGGAGAATGTGAAGGAGCTTATTTCAGTTGCAACAAAATACGATGAAAACAAAGAAGATTATGAAGACGTGCTGAGCGCATTTTTGGAAGAAGTTGCCTTGGCTTCTGATGTTGACAACGTTGATCAGGATCAGGATGCTGTGCACATGATGACTCTTCACAGCGCTAAAGGATTGGAATTCCCAGTAGTTTTCATCGTCGGGCTTGAAGAAGGAATTTTGCCTCATGCCAGAAGCCTTTTGGCTTATAGTGAAATGGAAGAAGAGCGAAGACTCATGTATGTGGGATTGACACGCGCCAAAGAAAAAATATATCTTTTGTTCACAAGGCAAAGAACCCTGTTTGGTTCCACTCAAATGAACAGCCCCTCACGTTTTTTGGAAGATATCCCGGAAACATTGGTTGAAAAAAAATCTTACCGCGAGGCTGAGCAGAAAGTTTTTGAATCATTGCTGAAAAAGAATATCAAAATCAAAACAAAAACCTCCTTGAAAGGTGGTGAAAGAGTGAGGCATGATCAGTTCGGAGATGGTATTGTCATTTCAGCCATCGATGATATTGTTGTGGTGGCGTTCAAAAAAAGCGGAATCAAAAGATTGTCATCTGACTACGCTAATTTGGAAAAAATTTGAATCAAGAATCATGAATCAAGAATCATGATCAATAATGCGAATTGCAAAAATCACCCAATTGAGTGATTTTTGCTTGATTCATGATTCAAACTTCTTAATTCAAGTTTGACTTTGCGTGGAATTTTTTGTGAACATTTTTCAGTTGTTCGTTTGTCACATGTGTATATATCTGCGTTGTTATTATGGAAGAGTGTCCAAGCATGGTTTGCACGCTGCGGATGTCTGCGCCGTTGGAGAGAAGGTCAGTGGCAAAGCTGTGTCTTAATGTGTGAGGATGAACATCTTTGACGATGCCTGCTTTGGCTGCATAAAATTTCACAATCCTTTGAATTGAGCGGGCAGTCAATCTTTTCGTTTCCTGATCTTCTGTTTTTTTCTTGTTTGAAAAACGGATGAATAAGGCTGGATCAATGTCTTGGCGTTTGTCTAAATATTTTTCTATAGATTGTTTGGCTGTGTCGGAAATAAAGACTATGCGGATTTTGTCACCTTTTCCCCTGACGCTGAACTCCTGCCGCTGGAGGTTGATTTGATCGCGATTGATGTGGACAAGTTCGCTGACACGAAGACCAGCAGAGAAGAGGAGTTCCAGAATCGTGCGGTCACGAAGAGATTTCACGTCTTGGCTGTCTGCCGAGGCCAACAATCTACCGATTTCTTCTCCGTCAAGAAATTCAATTTCATGTGATGGATTTTTTCCAATTTCAATTTTTTCACACGACAAACTTTTGATGTCACGTTTGGAGAGATATCTCAAAAAACTGCGAACAGCTATGACGTGATAATTTTGGGTGGATTTTTTCAATGTTTCTCCTTTGCCATCAGTCAGTCTGTTGAGATAGAGGCGGTAGGAATGCACGAGTTCATTTGTTATTTGATCAGGTCTAGTAATTTTCGACCAGCTCAAAAAACGCTTGAGATAGTGATGATAATTCTCAATCGTCTTTTGTGAGCGAGAGCGCTCGATTTCGAGATACTCGAGAAAATCAGTCAACAACAGGGCTAAAGATTTTGTATTTGAATTCATGTGTAAATATTTACGAATCATGAATTATGAATCATGAATCAAGCAGGCGCTAATTCATAATTCTTGATTCATGATTCAATCCAGTTTTCATTCATTGTACCTTACTTTCTATTTCTTATGAAACAACCTTGCAAATAATGGCTCTATTTGGCTAAAATACGCCTTTATTGTGCACAAACCCTTTGACAAAATTACTGCTCGGTATATACTAGTAAGCAGTTTAAAAATTAAGGCTGCAGGTAATGAGAGATGTGTTTTCCTGGATTTATCTGGGATGGTGCGCCAGTTTGTCATTTGGCAAATAGGCTGGACATGCAACATGTATTGCTCTAAAACTGCAAGTCAACTGAAAGGATCTACCTATTAGTAAAAAACCATTTTTTTCTTACATCACTGATTTCTTCAGGCGAATCGACTTAAAAAACCTTAATACCAAGCTCTATCTTCGCCAGCGCGCAATTGCAAACTTCATCAAAGAGAGAAGAACTATAAAGTTGCTTCATCTTGTTCGCAGATATTCAGCTTTTGCCGTGGTGGTTTCAAGCGCCGTGCTTGTTTCTGCCACCAATGCTTCATCCGGAAAGGGTGCAGGCAGTTTTTTGTTCGGCTATTGGGACACTCCGGTTGAGGCAGCTTCTCTTAGCAGCAATAAAATAAATGGACAGGTAAATAAGAAAAATGACTTGGCCTTGGTGCCACTTTCCAAAGCTAGCACTGCCATTGAGCCAGGAGCCAAGGAAGAAGACCAGGCGAGCAGCGTCATCAATGTTCAAGGAATCATGGCTGCAACCGGTGGAGCAAGTCCTATGCAAGATCCTGAGGAAGAGGGCGGCGTGAAGATGTACATTGTCCAGTCAGGTGACACGCTTGGTTCGATCGCATCAAAAAACAAAGTTTCAATCAACACCATTCTTTGGGCTAACGATATCGACAACGTTGATTCCATCATGCCAGGTGACACGCTTTTCATCTTGCCTGTGTCTGGAATAAAATATGTCGTCAAAGATGGTGACAGCATTGATGCCATCGCGTCCAAATTTAAGGCAGAAAAAGACAAAATTATTGCATTTAATGATTTGCCGGCCAATGGAAAACTTGAGGCTGGAGAAGAGATCGTCATTCCTGATGGTCAAGGTGAAGCGCCAAAACCAGCCGCGCCAGCTTCTGAGGGAACATCCATCATTGAGAAAAGACAATATGCAAATTCAGCGGGAGGAACCCCTGAGGTTTCAGGCGGCGTCACATTGAAAGGAAAAGCTGGAACAGGTCATCGTTTCCCATATGGATATTGTACCTGGTATGTGGCGCAAAAGCGCTATGTGCCTTGGGGAGGAAACGCTGGAACTTGGCTGTATCATGCAAAAGCTGCCGGATATGCCACTGGAAAAACCCCGCGCGTCGGCTCAATTGTTGTCACGACTGAAAACAGATATTACGGACACGTTGCATTGGTTGAAAAGGTCAGCGGCGACACGATCACTGTCAGTGAAATGAACTACGCTGGTTTTGCCAAAAAAAGCACCAGAACACTTTCTGCCAAGAGCAGAGCGATCAAGGGATTCATATACTAAAAAAGTTCCAGCCTTAGCTGGAACTTTTTTAAATTTTCAATTTCCAATTCTCAATTTTCAATCAATTTCCAATTATTCAATTTATAAACGAATTCTGCCCTAATGCATTGGTGCGGTTTTTTTTGGTTTGAGAAAATCTAGTGATTCAATGCTTGAAAATTAATTCATTAAAAAAATAAATGAAAATTGGCAAATGATCATTGAAAATTCGGATTTTAGATTTCTATTCGCGCTAAAAGTGTGATATAATTTCAATGCAAATGTAAGAGAAAAATCCGGATGGATTTGAAGCACAAAAACAAAAAAAATCCTGCCCACAACGCTTCGCGTAGTGATGCGGGCGGGCCTGGCGAAATAGCTCTAGGAAGTCATTTCATGAAAAGAAAAAATATTTCACAGGGAGGAAAAACAAAAGCGCTTTTTATGGTGTTGTTTTTTGCGTTTTCATTTGCAATTTTTTCTTCAAATACGGATACTGCGGAAGCAGTTTCTCAATCTGCATGTAAGGGTGAAGGTGCATCATGGAATGCATCTGCAGGAACATGTGTCTGCTCTGATGCTTCAGGACAAAAAAGGGTTTTTGATGAATATAAGGGTGGTTGCGCTTTTGCTGATTCTGTTGCGACAGGTGTCACTGGCAATAACCCTTACAAAAATGATGGCAGCAATGCTGGCGCTGCCGCTGGTTTACCGGGCGCTGGAACTAAGGGACTTAATGGTGAAAATATAAAGTCATGTGGCAAGGATTCACTATTGATGTGCACATTCAAGGAGTTATTGATGGGAATTTTTAATCTTTGCGGATGGCTTTTTGCCATTGCTTCAACTTTGTTTGCTTGGGCAATTGATCCTGTAAGTGTTTCAGGGACAAATGGCGTGCTTAATAAACAGGCAATCAAGGATGTTTGGATCATGGTTCGTGATCTTTTGAACATGACATTTATCCTGGTGCTTTTGTTTGCGGCATTCTGTACGATTTTTCAGGTGGACAAATGGAATTTAAAAAAAGTTTGGCTCAACATCTTGATCAATTCACTCCTTGTCAATTTTAGTTTTCCGATTGCGAGATTCATTATTGATATCTCTAATGTTGCTTTTTATTATTTCGTGAACCATTTGTTTCAATCTGGTGGGGTTGTGACCGGGAATGCTATTTTTGCAGGACTTAATGCTTCATCAAAATTGGGAGAATTGCTTGCTCCAGGGGATTATTCTGATTACAGTGTTGCTTATTTGGTTGCGATGATTGTGGTTGTTTTCATTATGGGCATGACATTGATGGTCGTCGCAGGTCTTTTTGTGGTGCGCTTGGTTGCTCTAGCTATGCTTATAATGTTCTCACCAGTGGGTTTTGTAGGCTATATTTTTCCTTCGACGTCCAGCTACGCAGATGATTGGTGGAAAAAACTTTTCAATTATTCATTTTTTGCCCCCATCATGATCTTTATCATGGCAATTTCATTGCGCATTACGGAAGCCTTGGGAAAGGAAAATTTCCAACCCTTCATTTCAAATGCCAGTACAAATGCTCCAGCAGGGCAGGTCACCTGGATTGCGAGCGCGGCTTTTTATGCAATACCAATCATAATCCTGTGGATGGGAATTGGTGTTGCAAAATCTTTTGGAATTGCAGGCGCGGACACTGTTGTGAATGGTGTGAAAAAGGGTGGAAAGTGGCTTGCAAATGCACCCGGACATTACAGTGGAGTTTATGGCGCAACCAAGAAAGCTAAGGAGGACTTTGACAAGAAGGGTAAGCTTTTTGGAAAGAAGATTCCATTCATGGGAACAGAAACCAGGGAGCAAAGAGAGGCGAGATGGTCTGGCGGGATTACGGGTGGGCGTAAGGGTTATGAAGGAGCTAAGAAAAAAATTGAAGATACAAAAATTGCTGATAGAATGAAAGAATACAAGGATAGAAACTATACTGCTGACATTATTGCAAAAGATCTTGATAGTAAAAATTCGCATGAGAGTATGGCAGCTGTTAAGGCTCTCATTTCTGATAAGACAGCCATGAGTAATCCTGAAGTTCTGCAAAAGGTATTGGAGAAATCAGGAACTAATTTTGAATTGCGTCATCGAGCAATTGATGCAGCTGAAAATGTCGCCGATAGCGATAAGCTTGATCATATAAAATTAAATTCAGTTTTACATGCTGCAACTGCGGGCATGACCGTTGGAAGTGATGAAGAAAAGGCCATTAGTGGAAAAATAAAGGGCAAGGTTAGAAAGGAAAATGTGAAAAAATTATTAAATTATGAAATGACTTTTAATAAGGGTGGAAGAACTAATTCTCAAATTTATGAGGAAGAATTGAATAAATTAAACCCTGAGAGTTTTGGAAAACAAAAGAAATTACATGAAGATATTACTACGGATGTTGCTCTCCAGAATTATGTGAGCAGGCATTATGCAAATAGTAACAATAAAGCGGCTCATCAGGAGGCATTTGGAAAAATGACAAATAAAGCTCGCGCAGCATGGGCAACGAATCCAACATTTATTCCTTGATTTCAAGTTTAGATTTATGGAAGATAACAACCCTATTGAAAATTATTTTTTTCCAATGATTGTTTCCTCAAATATTGGAGAAGATGATTCAGTTCAAGAAATTCTATCTAGGTGGAACAGATTTGACATGCTTGATGAAAATGATAAAAAAATATTAATATCAAAAAAGCTTCCTGTAATAATTAAAAGTATTTCGATTCAGTTTCACCTTGAGCCGGAAGAAATTGGAGAACTTTCTCGTTTGATTAGGGAAGTTTATTTTAAAAATATTTCGAAAAGTGATTTACTTCCTGCACTATCACAAAAAATTTCATCTTTAGATATTATCTCTGCGCAACAAATTTCAAGTATTATTAGTGGCGAAATATTCAACATGGTATTGATTTCAGAGCCAGAGAGTGAATTAATTAATAATGAGGCGAAATATTTTCAATTGGATCTAAGGCAAGCAATAGCTCAATATCCAAAAATTAATGAACAAATAATAACTGAGAGATTAATAAAGCTGCAAAATTTTTCAGATTCGATAAGGCCTTCGATCAAGAATTGGATCAAGGATTTTCATGATTCAATGGGGGCTGGAAAACACAGTCCGATTGATCGCGGAAACTATTTGTTTCATGGGGAAAATGGAAAAAAACTGACTGCTCCTGAGCGACAAAAACTTGGCGCTATTTTGAAGTCTCTGGATGAACAGACACTTTTGACAATAGATCCAATCAGAGAAGTTGTTGTTTTTGAAAATGAAGCGAGAAACGAAACTGTTTCAAGCGTTCCTGCAAAAACATGGATTCCTGATCCTGTGTCTGCTGACAAACAGGAAGTTCAGACTGATAATTTTGCCGATCAGCGAAATGTGGAAATCAGGGCACAGGTGAATCAACAGCAAGGCAAAGTTGTTGATCTCAGACCTGATTTTATGAGTCGACCAGCTGCCTCGCAGTCCGGAATGCAAGCTCCTCAGCAGACTGGTCCGCAGCAAAATGAAATTCCTGTCAAAGTGGCCAAGAATCCAGTCACCATGCCTAGCCATGAGACTTACAAGGAAAGTGCAGACAAGAATTTCGTTAGCGCTGAATTCATTCATAAGATGGATGATGTTGAGAAATTCTATGACCGAGAAAATTCTGTTGTGAAAGCGCCGGAAAAACTCCCTGTCGCGGATGCATTTCAAAAAGAAAAACCACCGGTTGTTTTGAAAAACATTTCTTTTTCGCCAAATTTTGTCGCAACTCCCAAACAAGATGTTCCGCGAGTTGAAAATGTCTTGAATCATGAACGCTATGAAAAACCACTGCGACCTCAAAATTTTCAGCAACCACCAATTCAAGCAAAAGAAGAAGTTTTCAGCATTCCGGGCTCCAAACCGCCAATGGGAACAGCTGAATATGACGCAAGAAAGATTTCAACAGCTCTGAAAATTGAACATGGCGATTCTTTTGATGTGCCGTCACATGCTCCTGCTCAGCCTCGCGTCATGAGTCAAGCAGAGCCTGTGACAAAAATTGAAACACCAGCAGGTGGAAATCTGGACACATTGAGCGACGAGATGCTTTTGAAAATTTATCGGGAAAAAGAAGCACAGAAAAAAGGAGCCAGTCCGAATTTCAGGCAAGTTCAAAATTTTCACATAGGAGCTAATTCTTCTGGCAACGATAATAGTCCTGGGAATGTGGTGAACCTGAGATTGAACAATGAATAATGAATTATGAATCAGGAATCAAGTAAGATAAAATCTTTTACTGACTTGAATGCTTGGAAAGAAGCTCACATTTTAGTTCTTGATATTTATGAGGTGACTAAAAAATTTCCTAAAGAAGAGGTCTTTGGGTTAACAAATCAAATACGCAGAGCGGCTGTTTCAATTGTGTCCAACATTGCCGAAGGTTTTAGCAGGACATCCTACAAAGAAAAGTTTCAGTTTTATTCGATATCACTTGGAAGTGCTACCGAGGTGCAAAGTCAATTATTGATAGCAAGAGATGTTTCATATATTTCAAATGATGAATTCAATCAAATAGCTGAGAGAACAATAATAGTTAATAAATTGATCAATGGTTTGCTTAAGAAAACGAGAAGCATAATTCTTGATTCATAAATCATGATTCGTTTAATAGACGTGGCGCAGGCTGGTGTCATAAGCGAGGCGCCGAGGGTTTCGAATATTGGGATGAATATTTTGTATTTTTTGTTGTCAGTTGTTGGAATTATTGCTATAATTTCATTAGTCGTTTCGGCGATGATGTATGTGACTTCTGTTGGAGATGAAAAGCGCATGCGGAAGGTGAAGAAAAATGTCCAATATGCTTTTCTGGGCATAGTGATGGCATTGGGCGGAATGGTGCTGGTGAGATTGATCGGACAATTCTTTCAAGCTCAATGAGAAAATAAATTTTGGAAAGTTTAAATAAAAGAAATAAAAATAAAAACTAGAAAAGGAGGTGCGAACATGAAAAAAATGAAAAAAATTGCCTACGGAATGATTTCTTCTCTTGCATTGATGCCGGCTTTGGCCATGGCTCAATTCCAAGAGCCTACGGGAACAGGTTTGCCAGCAGGAAGTCTTTTGGGAATCATCACTAGCGGAATGAATTGGCTGTTGATCGTTGTTGGAATTCTTGGTGTTATCGGATTTGTTATTGCAGGTATCATCTATTTGACAGCTGCAGGAGACGAAGGTCAGATCGATCGCGGAAAGAGAACGATGATCAACTCAATTATCGGTATTATTGTTGCCCTTTTGGGAGTCATCATCATTCAAGCTGTCAAAGGATTGCTTGGAGGAAATTCAAAGAGCTTCTAGTGAAAAAATATAAACATGCAAGCATTTAAACATGCAAACATGGATATTCAGAATGCAGCCAGCGATGGCTGTTTTTTGTTGCAAGAAATATAGGCATGATTAAAATTTTATGCTATAATTTTAATATAATAATATCTTGGCATTTTATAATATAAAAAATATGAAAAAGAAACTCAATCAATTTTATTGCGCGCTGACTTTGGCAATAATCGGTTTTTCACTTTCTCCATTTTTAGCCTTAGCTCAGGAATGGGGGGTTGGATACAACAGTTCAACTGGAAACATCAATGTTGGAGTAGGATCGAGAGGTTCCGGAGCTGCCAATGTGTGGGGTGGAGGAAGTGGCGGAGGTTGGGCCCTGACAAATCCATACGGTCTTCCAAGCGGAAGCCTTTTGGGAATTGCCTCAAATCTTTTGTTTTGGCTGTTGGCGGTTTTTGCAATCGCAGGAATTGTCGGTTTCGTTCTTTCCGGAATTTTCTATCTTTTGGCTGGCGCAGATGAAGACAATGCAAAAAAAGGAAAAGCGGGGATGACTGCTTCAATCATCGGAATCATTGTTGGACTTTCTGGGTTCATCATCATGCAGGCAGTGGCCGCTCTTCTTGGTGGTGGATCAAAAACATTTTAATATATCGAATCATGAATTATGAATCATGAGTAATGGTTCATGCAATAAAAAAATGAAAATAAAAAACAAAATTTATTTGGTTGTGGCCATGTTTTTCTTTCTTGGCATTACTTTTGTTGGTATCAGTATGGCGGATGATTTGACGTATAGTGAATGCATAAACGACTATGGGGGGACGCCTGAGGATTGCGCTGGCTATCCAGGTGATCCAAATGTGCCTGTTTATGATAATTATAATAATAATTGCTCGGGAGATTACAGTACCGAGATATGTTGTCAGAAGAATGGCGGATATTGGTATAATAATACGTGCAACTCTGTTCAATCGGTGAATACTGATTGTCCTATGCCAAACACTTACTTTGAAAACTCGATTAACGATTGCGCTTGCATTAAAGGCTTTTCATATGACAGCACAGAAGGTGTTTGCACCTCTGATAGCGCTCCCAGTATAACTTGTCAGTCGCATGAACATTTATCAGGAGGAGAATGTGTTTGTGATGGTGGATATTCATATGACAGCACGGAGGGGGTTTGCACCTCGGATCAAAATGTTAAGGAATGCATAACTGATGAGAGTTGTACTCAAAAATTCGGAAAAGGCTATAAATGTATTGCTGATATTTGCATGGTGGATGGTTTCTGGGCGGATACTGAATGCATGACTGACAAGGATTGCGCCCGCTTATTTCCAAATGATGACTTAGTATGTACTGGTATTTTTGTTTCTACTTGCGAAGCTCGGCCAACACCAAGTACTTCTACAACAAGCGAAACACCTTCTTCAGGGGGGTCAACGACAAACACAACAACTCAAGCTGTAAAAACTAATACCCAACTGGTTGATTCAGCTGGCAAAACATATCCAGCTGGAACAAGCATCAACACTACGACGGGGCAAGCAACATTGCCAAGTGGAACAATTGCGCAATTGCCACCGGCTGATCTTCAAGCAGTAAATTCAAGTGTGAACAGTGGAAGCGGTTTCACTTTGTGTGCTAATGGCATCATGGGACAAATATGTGAAACAAACAGGAGTTCTGGAGCTCCGCTCACTGTCATTAATAATGGAACATCTAACAATAGAGGCCTTGGAAATGTTGCAGGTCTTAGCGGAGCAACAACACCAAAATGTGCCACGAATTTCAAAGATATTGGAGGAGTTTGTTTTCCAACCAACACCGGTCTTTCAGATGCGCCGATCTATCTGATTTTGTCCAACATCTTTTCATGGCTGATGGGTCTTTTCACGACTTTGGCAATAGGCGCATTTGTGCTTTCAGGCGTTCAATACACAACTGCCGCCGGCAGTGATGACCAAATGAAAACAGCCAAAAACAACGCCAAATACGCTCTTATTGGAATAATTGTCGGCCTTTCAGGCTTCATTGTTCTGCAAGCTGTCTCTGCGGCATTGTCGGGAAGCAAAGGGTACTTCTTCTAGTTTCTACAAAACTACAAAAAGATTAAGAAAATACAAAGTATAAAAATATTGCATATATTTTGTGGTTCTGTGTGGTTCTAAGTGTGATCGATTGACATTTGTAAGTTTTTCTGCTAAACTACGTATAGATAGAGGTAGGGATGGGTTCGCTGGAAAGCGGACTTTTTTCTTTAAGTAGGCTACAAAAGTACAAAATTTTACAAAAATACAAATGTACAAAAAATTCACACGTTTTATTATCAAGCGAAGTCGAGCGAAATGAAAAGTACTCTTTTCAATTTCCGAGCGAGCGCAGATATCAAAAGGTTTAATACCTCGAGGCTTGCCTCGTGAGCCCAAAGGGTCCAGGGCTTGCCCTGGGGTATTAATACCCTTTTATTTTGTATTTTCGTATTTTTGTAAAATTTTGTAAGTTTGTAGGATAGTAACAATTTAATAAGAAAAATCATTACTTTTTTAGTATTTTTGCTAACAAGCTAAAAGCTAACGAAGCTAGTGAATATAGTAATTATGGCGAAAAGAAAAGTGGCTGACGAAGCCCAGGAACAAGGAACAAGATTGGGAGAATTTGGGAGCGCAATCATGCAGATTGCAGAGGAAAAAGGCATTCCCAAGGCTGTTGTTATTGAAACAATTGAAGCTGCTCTTTCGGCTGCATACAAGAAGGACTACGGAAAACGTGGTCAGCGTATTCATGCAAAATTTTCTGAAGTTGCTGGAGATGCAAGATTTTTTCTTATCAAGGACGTTGTGGATGAAACTCTGAGAGAGTTTGTTGAAGGAGAAGAAGGCGAAGATGAAGAATTTGATGAACAAATTGTGGAAGGTGAGGAAAAATTGCCTCGCTACAATCCTGAACGTGATATTTTGCTTCCAGAAGCGAAAAAATTGAAAAAAGATGCTAAGTTGGGAGATGTTATTGAAATCGAACTTGAGCCTCAGAGCGAATATGGTCGCGTGGCTGCTCAAACTGCCAAACAAGTCATCATTCAGAGAATCCGTGAAGCTGAACGTGACAGCATGTTTGCCGAATATAAGGGCAAAGAAGGTGAAGTTGTCAGTGGAACAGTGCAAAGGATTGAAGGAAGAAATATTTTCATCGATCTTGGAAAATCAATCGGTGTGCTTTTTCCATCCGAACAGGTTCAAGGAGAAAATTTGCGCATGGGTCAACGCGTGAAAGTTTATTTGTACAAAGTTGAATCAGATCCAAAGGGTCCCGGAATAACTTTGAGCAGAACTCATCCCGACATGGTCAGGAAATTGTTTGAATTGGAAGTCCCTGAAATTTTTGCTGGAACAGTTGAAATCAAATCAATTGCTCGCGAAGCTGGATCTCGCACAAAAATTGCTGTTTATTCAAATGAAGAAGGAATAGATCCTATCGGTTCATGTGTGGGACAAAAAGGAACTCGCGTGCAAGCAATCATTGAAGAACTTGCCGGAGAGAAAATTGACATCATTGAATGGAATGAAAAAGCTGAGAAATATATCGCAGCTGCCATCAGTCCGGCCAAAGTTGTTTCTGTTGCTTTGAATGAAGATCGCAAGGAAGCCAAAGTTAGCGTCCCAGAAGATCAGCTTTCATTGGCAATCGGAAAGCAAGGACAAAACGTGAGACTGGCTGCAAAACTTACTGGTTGGAAAATTGACGTGATCGGTGTTGCCGCGAAAGCTGCAGTTGTCGAAGAAGTTGAGGCAGAAGAGTCCGCTGAATAAAAAGATAAAAGAATTATGAATCATGAATCATGAATCATGGCAATCCATAATTCATTTTTCTAAATTCAGAATTCAACTAAGAGTTATGAATAAAATTATCATCATTGGTCATAAGAATCCAGATACTGATTCAGTCATTTCAGCCATTGCTTTGCAAGAATATTTTGAAAAAGGTCTTGGCAAAAATGCGAAAGCCTACCGCGCTGGTATGCTTAACAATGAAACAAAATTCATTTTGGAGAAATGGGGAGTTGAAGTTCCTGATCTTTTCGAAGCAGGAATGCAGGCTGACAGTGTTGCCTTGGTTGATCACAATGAAATTTCGCAGATTGCAGACGGCGTGGAATATGCCAACGTGGATTATATTTTCGATCATCATAAGCTGGCTGTGGCGACTGAAAAACCTATTTTCGTCAGAACTGAAGTCATAGGAAGCACGTCATCTTTGGCAGCTAAAATGTTTTTTGAAAAGAATCTTGTTCCAAGTGAGGCGACTGCAAAGCTGCTTCTCAGTGGAATTTTGTCGGACACTTTGAATTTTACCAGTCCAACTGTCACAGATGAGGACAAAATGTTGGCTGAAAAATTGAATGAGATTGCGAAATTGAATGTTGAAGAATATGTGACCGAAATGTTCAAGGCCAAGTCAAGCTTGGAAGGTATTTCAACAGAGGAAATCACGACTCTTGACTATAAGGAATTTGAAATGGGATCAAAAAAGGTGGGAATTGGAACATGGGAAACAACCCTGCCTGAGACCGTGAATGAAAAGAAGGATGAAATTTTTCAAATTCTTTGCGAGAGAAAAGTCACTGATAAGCTGGACTACATTTTCTTTATGGTGGTGGACATCATCAAAGGGAATTGCCAGATGTATATCATTGGAGATGAGGAAAAATCTTTGGCAGAAAAAGTTTTTGCTGCACAAGCAACTGGTGGCATCATAAGTTTGCCAGGAGTTGTTTCACGCAAGAAGCAAATCGTGCCGCCATTGATGGAGGAACTAAGCAGATAGAACCATGAGTCATGAATCAAGAATTATGAAAAAATTCCTGATTCAAAGTGTGATTCATAATTCATAATTCATAATTCTAAAAAAGATGATAAATTCTGAAATTAAAAAACTCCCGCACTCTCAAGCTGAAATCACTGTGACTGTAGGCTGGGATGAATGGAAAAAATATATTGATCAAGCTGCTGAAGAATTTTCCAAGGAAATAAAAATCCAAGGATTTCGGGCTGGCAAGGCTCCTCGCGACATGGTTGAAAAGAAAGTTGGAACAGCTGCGCTTCTTGACGCTGCGGCTCAAAAAGCTGTGCAGGGAACTTATCCGAAAGTTGTGACTGAAAATAAAATTGAGGCTATTGGCGCACCGAAAGCTGAAGTCTTGAAGTTGGCTGAAGGAAACGAATTGGTGTATAAGATCATGACTGATGTTATTCCAGTTGCCACAGTTAAGCCATACAAAAGCGCGGTAGGTAAAATCAACAAAGAATATCTCAAAAAAAATGCCGAAGTTACTGAAGAAGATGTGACTAAGGAAATTGAAGAAATTGCAAAGAGCCGAGTGCAACATGTGAAAGTTGACAGAGCTGCACAGGATGGCGACAATGTTGTGCTTGATTTTGAAGTCAAACAATCAGGCGTGCCTATTGAAAATGGAACCAGCAAAAATCACCCAATGATTCTCGGGAGAGGAGTTTTCATTCCTGGTTTTGAAGAGCAGGTGATCGGAATGACAGCTGGAGACATCAAGGATTTCGAACTGACATTTCCAAAAGATTATCACGCAAAGGGCTTGGCTGGAAAACCAGCTCAATTCACGGTCACTTTGAACACTGTTGAAGAACGAAAAACTCCTGAAGTGAGCGACGAGTTTGCGCGATCACTTGGAAAATTCAAGGACCTTGAAGATATGAAAAAGAACGTCAAGGAAGGAATGCAAGAGGAAAAGAAAAATGACCTTAAGGAAAAAAGACGCGCAGAAATCATTGAGGCTCTTATTGCTTCTACTGAAGTGGAACTTCCACACGTTCTTATTCATGAGGAACTGCACAAAATGATCGGAGAGTTTGAAATGCAGCTTCAAGGCATGAACATGACTTTTGAACAGTACTTGATTCAGATTGGAAAATCTGTTGATGAATTGGAGAAAGAATGGGAACCGCAAGCTATTAAAAGAATCAAAGCCGCTTTGGCTTTGGAGGAAGTGGCTAAGGAGATGGAAATTGAAATTCCAAATGAGGAAGTTGAAGCTGAGCTCAACAAAACATTGGCTCAATACAAGAAAATCCAAGACGTGGAAAAGAATATTGATCTTGCAAAATTGTATAATTACGTCAAAGGTATGATGCAGAATGAGAAAGTGCTTGAGATGCTCGAGAAAATTTCTTAATTTTTTCAAGCAAAACCTAAAATCTCAATATCAAATGTCAAGTAAAATTTCAATGACTAAAATCTAAAATATTTTATCGTTTGATTTTTTAGATAATTTTATGACAAACAATTATTTGATTCCTTCCGTTATTGAAAAAACCAACGATGGGGAAAGGGCGTATGACATCTATTCTCGCTTGCTTAAAGATAGGATAATTTTCTTGGGTACTCCGATCGACGACGGTGTGGCTAATGCTGTCATTGCTCAACTTTTATTCTTGGAGCAGCAGAATCCCAAGGAGGATATTAAGATATATATCAATTCACCGGGAGGTTCAGTAAGCAGCGCTTTGGCAATCTATGACACCATGCAATACATCAGGCCTGACGTGCAGACCATTTGCATTGGTTTGGCAGCTTCAGCAGCTGCACTTTTGCTTGGGGCCGGAAAAAAGGGAAAAAGATTCGTGCTGCCGAATTCTGAAGTGATGATACATCAGGTCATGGGCGGAGCAAGTGGACAAGCTTCTGACATCAACATTCACGCGCAACATATCTTGAGAACTAGAGATGTTCTCAATAAAATCATGGCTAAACATACCGGCCAGAAACTTTCCAAGGTTGAGAAAGACACTGACCGCGATTATTTTATGAGCGCTGAAGAAGCAGTGACTTATGGAATTGTGGATAAGCTTATAGCGTAACAGCTGTAACAGCTTTTTAGGCATTAGCTTATTAGCTTCTTAGGGCAATAAAAAAACACCCGAGGGTGTTTTTTTATTTCTTAAATTTCTAATAAGCTAGGAAGCTGAAAAGCTGAAAAGCTAAGAAGCTACTTAAGCATTGGCAATAAGCTTTCCCCGTTCATGTCCTCGTTTTTTTGTATGCCAAGAATTTCAAGAATGGTTGGAGCAAGGTCACTGAGCAGACCTCCAACTTCACTTTGCTGCCTGACTATTTCTTCAGATTTTTTTTCTCGATGATTGTCAGCAGTCACAAACCAAAGCGGCACAGGATTGGAAGAATGTTCCGTGTTAATTTGTCCGGTGTGATAGTTTTTGATGTCCTCGACATTTCCATGGTCGGCAGTGATGAGAAGACAACCGCCCTTTTTAAGAATGGCTGGAATCAATTGGGAAAGATTCTTGTCTACTGTTTGAACAGCTATCACACAGGCCTGTTCATTCCCAGTGTGTCCTACCATGTCTGCATTGGCGTAATTCACCAAGATGAAGTCATATTTCTCTTCTTCAACTGCTGCTAGAATTTTTTCAGTTATCATGGCTGCGCTCATCTCTGGAGCTTCATCAAACTTGGAAACAGCCGGTGAGGGAATGAGCACACGATCTTCACCTGGCCAAGGTTCTTCTTTCCCGCCATTGAAGAAATATGTGACATGCGCATATTTTTCCGTTTCAGCTATTCGAAGTTGGGTGAGTTTGTTTGCGCTGAGAACTTCACCAAGGCCACCTGCAAGGACAATTGGAGGAAAGGCTATCTCAACTGGCAGATCTTTTTCATATTCCACCAGAGTCAGAAAATCTATTTTCAAAAGTTCCCGCTGAAATCCTTCAAAGCCAGGAAGTACGAAAGCTTTGGTGAGTTCGCGTGCACGGTCTTCACGAAAATTGAAAAAAATGACTCCGTCTCCATCTTTGACTGTGGCTATTGGCTGACCGTCTTCCATTATCACTGATGGTTCGATGTATTCATCGGTTATTTCAGTGGCGTAGGAATCTTGAAGGCATTTGATCGGATCAGTGGCTTGGATTCCTTTTCCCTCTGTCAGGAGTCTGTAGGCTTTTTCAACACGATCCCAGTTGTTGTTGCGATCCATTCCCCAGTTTCGGCCGCTGAGTGAAGCAATTTTTCCAACTCCGATTGACTTCATGTGGTTTTGCAGATCTTGGATGGATTTTGTTCCTGATGTTTGAGGTGAATCTCTTCCATCAGTGAAAACATGCACGTATACTTTGGAGATTTCCTTTTCTTTGGCCATTTCCAAAATCGCATAGAGATGTTCCATGTAGGAATGTACGCTTCCTTGCCCCACAAGACCCATCAGATGAATGGAAGAATCTTTTTCTTTCACGCTGTCCATAACTTTTGACAGGGCTGGATTGGCAAAAAATGTCCGATCCTGGATTGACAGAGTGATTCTTGGCAAGTTTTGATAGACAATCTTTCCGGCGCCAAGAGCCATGTGGCCGACTTCGCTGTTGCCCGATTCGCCCCAAAACAAGCCCACTGAAATTCCGGAGGCTTGCAAAGTGGTCATTGGATAGTAGTGATCGAGTTTTTCAATGGTAGGCAGTTGTGTTTCTTTCAGGACGTTTCCTTTGCTGTTGTTGCTGATGCCCCATCCATCAAGCACGACTAGAACGACTGGTTTATGCATAATTTTCATTTAAACATTTAAGCATTTAAACATCCAAACATATTTCAAGCATGTAAGCCTTGAGAACAATCTTTGTATTTATGTTTGTATGTTTATATGACATAGTTTAGCATCTTGTAAGCCTTTTGACAAAAATGGCATTTTGCTTTACCATGGGGCTTAGCAGGTAACTAAGTTAATATTGATCGGTTCGATTTGGCTAGCAATACAATTTTACGCTTTTTATCTTAATAATGCTGAAAACGTGCTTTTTCTTAAATCGGAAAAATATCCAAGAAAAACATTGAACATTCAGCTTGATAATGAAGCGATTTGAAATACTTATGGTTAATTTTTCTCATTGGAACAGTAAAAAATCAGAAGAGAAAATATAGGGCTCTGAAAAAATGAGCTTACTTTGGTGTGTATTGCCCATCCAGACGAAACGAATGAAAATGTATGGGAATTGGTGAATTATTGGCAGTGCTGGTCAGCCTTGCGGTTGGCTCGGGTGCTGGCTGGTTTTTTCGGCAATCAATTGCAAAAAAGCAACTTGATAGCGCTGAAGGAAAGGCTGAAAAATTGACTCAGGAGGCTGAGCAGAAGTCTCAAGAAATGATTTTGAATGCCAAGAATAAGGCTGTTGAAATCTTGGAGGAGGCTAAGAAAAAAGAAAAAGAACGTGAAGACCAGATTTTGAGAAGCGAGCAGCGTCTTGAAAAGAAGGAAATAACAATCGATCAGAAAACCGAGGAAGTTGAAAAGAGTCGTCAACTTTTGGAGCAGAAAGTCGAGGAGGTTCGCAAGATTCGTCAGGAAGCTGAAGAAGCTCGCAAGCGCGAGTTGGAAAGACTGGAAAAGATTGCTGGGCTGTCGAAAGAACAAGCCAAAGCAATTCTCTTGCAGTTGACTGAAGAGGAAAATAGGGCCGCTCTGGCAGAGCGTATCGCCAAGATTGAACGCGAAGGTCGTGAAGACATTGAAAAGCGCGCCAAGAACCTCATGACAAGCGTCATTCAGAAATATGCAGGTTCTCATGCCGCGGAAGTTGTGACTACTACAGTTTCCATTCCTTCTGATGAAGTGAAAGGAAGAATCATCGGACGCGAAGGAAGAAACATCAAAGCCCTGGAAAAACTTACGGGAGTGGAAATCATCGTTGATGATACACCAGAAGCAGTTGTCATTTCCGGCTTTGATCCAGTGCGCCGCGAAATCGCAAGACTTACTTTGGAAAAACTTATTGGAGATGGTCGCATTCATCCTACTCGTATTGAGGAGGCTGTTGAATTTGCCAAGAAAGAAATTGAAAACAAGATCAAGGAAGCAGGAGAAGCTGCAACTTATGACTTGGGAATTGCCGGTCTTGATCCTAAGTTGGTTCACTTGATTGGTAGACTTCGCTATCGAACAAGTTTCGGTCAGAACGTGCTGCTTCATTCATTGGAAGTGGCGCATCTTTCAGGAGCCTTGGCTGCTGAATTGGGGGCCGATGTGGCTGTGGCCAAGAAGGCCGGACTTTTGCATGACATCGGAAAAGCGGTTGATCATGAAATTCAAGGAACACACATCGAAATCGGAATGAAGATTTTGGAAAAATTCTCAATGCCACAAGAGGTCGTTGATGCGATGAAATCACATCATGAAGACTATCCGTTTGAAACTCCTGAGTCATTCATCATTGCCGCCGCTGATGCAATTTCAGCCAGCAGACCGGGAGCTCGAAAAGATACTTTGGAAAAATACCTGAAGAGATTGGAAGAATTGGAAACTACTGCAAATTCCTTTGCTGGAGTTGAAAAAACTTATGCAATTCAGGCTGGACGAGAAATTCGTGTGTTTGTTAAGCCGGAAGAAATTGACGATCTTGGTGCATTGAAATTGGCTCGCGAAATTGCTGACAAAATTGAAGCCGATTTGAAATATCCAGGTGAAATCAAAGTGAATGTTTTGAGAGAAACAAGAAGTGTTGAATACGCCAGATAGGGTCCTTGTAAATAGGTCTGAAGAACTAAAATTTTTAAAAAAATATACTCGACGCTCTATATTTTCTAACTAAAATTTTCCCTCACTCAACACAATCAATGGAAAATTTTAGAGAAAATATAGGCTTACTCAAACAAAGAATATTTTTTTAAAATTTTATTCTTCAGTCAACTGCATTTATTTATATATTTGTAGGTATGTGCATAACTAAATTTGCTTTATTGATGCTATAAAGAGTATAATCGGGAAAGTGATAAGTTAAATCTATTAACTAGAAAGGTGGGTGAAACTATGGCTAATGTAAATAAAGACGCCCTCGTGGATTCAATTGCAACAAAGACTGACCTTGCCAAGAAAGCTGTTGAATCAGTTATCGAAGCTCTTCAGGAAGTTATTACCAATGAAATCCGACAAGGAAACAAGGTAACATTGACTGGATTCGGAACTTTCAAAGTTTCTCAGCGAGCTGCTCGAGAAGGAATCAATCCTCAGACTAAAGCAAAAATCCAAATCCCTGCAATGACAGTTCCAAAATTCACTGCTGGCAAAGCTTTGAAGGAAGCTGTAAAGTAGAGGTCTTTGACCTATATAATCTGCACTCGCTCGGATGTGAAAATATTTTTCACATCGCTCGCTTCGTTTGGATTATAGAGACCGCCTTATTGAAAATATATTTTTTTGAATATATATCCAAAAGATGGAAACAAAATCCCGCGCAAGCGGGATTTTGTTGTTTTCTGAGCGTTATTGACGTCTTAATTGAAAGAGTGTAGTATGGATATTAGTTGTAAACACGGGGCGTGGTGTCAACGGTAGCACGAGTGATTTGGGATCATTTAGACAGGGTTCGAATCCCTGCGCCCCGACATAAAACAAAAACAGGGAGACCCTTTTTAGTTCTCCCTGTTTTTGTTTTATTTTGGA
>CAZAJN010000077.1:0-4047 GCA_964485555.1 uncultured Bdellovibrionales bacterium | reverse complement strand
CCGGCGGGCAGGCTTCCGTGTGAGCAGTAGCGAACGAAAGACAAGTAAAAAAATAATTTTGCATGAAACTTCACAATATAAACGTGTAATTCCTAATTTTATAAAATTCAAACATTTATTTGTGACATTTTTCGATGACCGCATAAAAGTGTCACGGAAACAGAAACATGCATGTTCTTGGAAAATGTGCTAGATGTGAGTCAAGACGGCTCCAGGGCTCAGATTTTAGTTCTGAATGCTTGGATTGTCGTTTTGGCCTATATTTGCCTGTCTCGACAAAGCGGCCTCCTTGCGCATTCTGATGCGCTCAGCGATGCGTAGCTGCATGTTGATGAGCATCAGAAGCACCAGAAAAGCGTTAGCATAAAGAAAAATATTAAAAACTATCGGATTTTTAAGGTCGGTTCCAAGCCCGAAAATATGAACCAGCACCATAGCATACAGTGCGATATTGGTGAAATGGGTGATTCTCCATATTCTCTGAGAAATATATTTCCGTCCATATGATGTTGCCACCAAAACAACCATCAGATAAAAACTCAAAATCCCCAAAGGAAGCAGAACCGGCTCATAGGAAGAAACGAAGGGAATAAAAATATCAGCCAGACTAAGTTTCAAATATTTATCAAAAAATAAGAATCCTCCATGTAGCAACGCCAACAAGGTGGCCTGCAATGAGATCCAAGCATGGATCCTCATGGAATACACCGGTGCAAAGATCTTTCTAAGCAGCGGGATTCGCAAAGTCAGTCCCAAAAAAATAGAAATATACAGGAGGACAAAAGCCACAAGTCCTGCAGCTCTGGCACCATACCACGCCCATGGAATTTCTTTTTCACTTTCTTCGACAATGACAGGAGCTCCGGGATATGCTGATTTATCATTCGCATCCGTGCCGCCAATAACCTCCACTCCGTCAGAAAAACCGTCGCCATCAGTGTCGGAATTCTTGGGGTCAGTTTGGAAAATCTGAATCTCACCTTGATCAGTGATGCCATCCAGATCCATATCGACAATCACATTCTCTCCATAATCAACAACCATCTCCTCAGCCTTTACGATCTGGATTGGCCAAGATAAAAAAACAGCACATGCAAATATGAAGATTTTCCTAGTCATAGCTTTCTTTACAAAAAATTCTTAATCGTCGGCGACAACAAAACATTTCCTCGATAGTCCAAAATAGCGCAGGCAATATTTTTTCTTCTAGCATATTCCATCCCATCTTCTTTGCCCATCAAAAAAATTGTCTTTGCCCAAACATCGGCCTGCTCCGCCTTCATGTCAACAACTGTCACAGATTTCAATTCAAAAAGAAATGTTTCAGGTTTTTTCGGGTTAACAAGATGATGAAATCTCTCCCCTCTGATTTCCCATTTCCTCCTTCCAATTCCGGATGTAGCCACGGCCTGACCAGAGAGTTTCAACATCACTTTTTGAGAATCAATTCCCTCAATATCAATATACCACTGTTTTCCATTTTCATCCTTCCCTGAAAAATACATGTCCCCTCCGAGATCGACCAGGAAATTTTTCCAACCGCTCGCGCTGAAATATGCAGCAATTTCATCAACAGCCCAACCTTTCACTAGCCCGGAAAAATCCATTCTTGAATTTAATCTTATTTGACCATCTTCAATTTTAATATCATCCAAAAGTTGCTTGCCTTGAAAATCAATGCTTCTTTTTTCTGAAAGTTGCGCTTCAGCAATATTTTGAAAATCTCGGTCATATCCAACACTCTCAAGAATTTCAACAACACGGGGATCAAAAAATCCCTCCGTCTTCTCATATTGTTCCAGCGCACGATGGGCAATCTCAACCATCTCCATTGGAACATTCAAAAAAATACCTAGCTGAGAATTTATTCTTGAAAGCTCGCTTTCCGGATCAAAACGACTGAACATCTTCTCATGTTTCTGCAACATCTCAAAGGCAAAAACCAAGTTTTTTTCAGCCTCAACTTTTTCAATTTCAGATTCGACAACGATTTGAAAATCCACATCGGTTCCGAACATCCGAAATTCCTTTTTTGCAACCATGGGATTTTGCATATCAATATTTCAAATCGTATTTATCGTCAATACCATTTTTATCATCATCTTTGACAATATAGATTTCAGCAATATCGGGATGCGGGTCTTTCTCATCAAGCAAACCGTCGCGATCAGAATCTTTCTTGATGATGTTTTCAATTATTGTCCTGGTGACAATCTTGTCCGGCAACCTGACAACTTCAGTCACCGTTTTGTTCTCATCTTCTTTATCATCCTCGTCCTCTTTGTCCTCATCATCTTCCTTATCTTCATTTTGTTCATATCTGTCCTCCTCCTCGTCATCATCGGCTAACACATATTGAAATATGCCAAAACCCAACAAAAAAACAAGCGCTAATGCAAAAAATGATTTGATTGAAAATCTGTCGCCCATACAAATTTGAAGAAAAAAATTAAGATTTTTTTGTTGTTTTCTTGGCCGGAGCTGGAGCAGCTTTTTTTACGGTAGTTGTTTCACCTGGAATTGTTTCTGTTGCAACCTTCGACTGTTGAACGGTCACTTCCGCGGGATTATTGGAAATGCTTTCATTTTTCTGTTGCGAATTGTTTGCTATGATTTGCTCTAGTTTTTGCGCTTGCAAAGCTAGCGGATCAGGAATTTGATCGAGTTCCTTTTGAATCTCCTCAGATTCTGCTTCTTTTTTCTCCTGTTGTTTTTTGAAATAAATCACGCCACCACCTACCAAGCCCAGATTCAAGATCAAAACCAAGACCTGCAAAGCATATTTTTTTACTTTCTCAAACATATTTTTAGATTTTTTGCTTATCACTTGTTATAAACACTTTTAGCTTTTGAAAAAATGCTGTCATCTATCCCATCAGGCACAAGATCTCCTTCGGGATTATGCAACGTCGCTTCATAATATATGAAATTCTTCACTTTCTTGCCAGCATGAACAAATGTGACTTTGATTTTTTCATCAAAATCAGTAGCCAAAAAAATCGTAGCCAGGGCGGCAATTACAAATCCCACTATTGAAGAATATACCAAACTTTTACCAAAATTCATATTTCTTACTACGTCAAAGACGCAATTACTTTTCATCTCAAAAGAAAAGAGCGCTTTTCGCCTCTTTTCTTTTGAAATCAATTATTTCTGCGAATGTCCACTTTTTCTATACGCGACTCAATGCTTGTTTTTATTTTCTCCAAATCCAAAACCTTGCCCCTTATCAAGCCCTTGAGTTTCGCATCAATAATTTCAGCGTTGCGATATTCCTGCAAGTAATAAGACTTGGCGCCCTTGATCCAATCAGCAATTTCATCGAAATCTTTTTCGCTGTGAACGCCCGGGACAACAGTCGTCCTGAATTCGTACGGGAGACCGCTTTCCATGATCATCTTCACACTTTTCTTTATTTTTTCCACATCAACCTTGAGTCCAACCACTTGAGAATATTTTTCGGGACTACTTTTTATGTCCATCGCAATATAGTCCGCCAATCCTTCTTGTATAATTTTTTCTAAAACATTGGGATTGCTTCCATTAGAATCAAGTTTCACCAAATATCCCATCTCTTTGATTTTCCTGATAAATTCAACAATGTCGGGCTGAATTGTCGGTTCCCCACCAGTAATGCAAACGCCTTCCAATTTCCCTTTTCGTTTTTCCAGATGCTCGAAAAATTCCTTCTCCATCTCATTCATTTCAGGAAATTTTTCCGGCAAAACCAATTCAGGATTATGACAAAACCCACAGCGAAAACTGCACCCGACTGTAAAAATAGTTGTTGCAATCACGCCTGGATAATCTATAAGAGTCAATTTTTGTATTCCACCGATGCGCATATTTTTAGCTTTTTAGGCATTAGCTTCTTAGCTTTTTAGCCGATAAAATTAATTACTATTTATAATTAACATATTATCTTATGTCATTCTGAACTTGTTTCAGAATCTATTATCCTTTTCTCAGTTAATCCCTTAACCGAGATCATGAAATAAATTCAGGATGACATCTTTTAGGGAATTCGAGGCAATCTCCTAAGAGATT
>CAZAJN010000076.1:0-22540 GCA_964485555.1 uncultured Bdellovibrionales bacterium | reverse complement strand
TTTGGCCAACAATTCAGGGCAGTAATTCTTGAGTCCTTGACCATAGATCTCGGTCAAGGACGTGCTCAAAAAGGAAATAGGAAAACAAAAAATACACTTGAAGCTAAATAGTTGGAACCATACATTGTATATGACTCCAAAATCTTCAATTCTTTTTCTCATCCAAATCAACGATTTTCCCGTCTGGTTGAGCACTCTGAATACCCTTGAATTTGTAGAAAGCTTTGTATTCACTGCGAAGATCAACGTATTCCAACTCAGACATCTTTTCTTTGGGAATCTCTTTTTTGAGGACAGCTGCCAATGTCTTAATGGAGCTTTCTTGCGAGAATTGTGTTGAAAAATAAATCCAATAACCACTAGTCGACTTGACCTTAATCTCTTCAGCCATTCGCGACGGCGTGTAATATTGGTCTTCAACTTCAATTCCAAGACTTTGCAAGGCCCCTTCGAGACTGAGCGCATATCCTTCATATGCAGAATCCATGATCTTTGAACCTATTGCAACTTCCAAATCGCTATCATCTCCAATTTTGAGCAAATTATTTTGACTGAGCTGAGCTGAGTCAAAATCTGCTTTTCCGTATGCAACGCCCTCCTCGTCCAACAAATAACATTCCGTGTCATACCTGCACCAAACCAGCAAAGCTTCATGCTCATCTATGGAAATTGTGATGCTGTCTGGAAATTTTTTCTCCACAGAAACTGAACGAATTTTTCTGTAATCTTCCTGAAGTTTTTTTTGAACTCTGCCAGTTGAAATGAACAGGAAATTGTTCTTCGGAACAATGTTCAAATATTTGCCCTGCAAATCACTCTCCAGGTTATTCTTCAAAACTTGAGCATCAAGCTCATGAGTCCCAGTTATCTCAATATTATTGATCTGCATCTGCATGGAAAAAAACAATATGAAAATAAGGGAACTGACAAATAAAACCAGCAGGACATAGAAAAGTACCTTTCCTATCATTTTATTGGACTGAACGAAAACTGAAGATTCACATCCTTCCCCAGTGCAATTTTTTATATATGTTTTTCTTTTAGGTGCCATAGATCTTAACAATATTTCATCTGACTGAACTTAATGATTCAAATTATCACATGTCCATAAATAGAGTTTCCAAAATTAGACGCGCATTAGAATTGGTTCTCTTAAGTATGCTTAACACATTTTGAATCTTTTCAATTCTTTCATAGGCACTGACCCACTCATTCTCAGCACCTGACAAAGCTTTTTTCCTCATCTCCCAAATCCATATGTTCAATTTCTCCAAAGTTTTCACAATATCCTTGGAATATTCTTCGGCCAAAGTGAATCTTTCATTCATCGAACCGGTGATAACTTTTTCGAACTGACCATGCGCCTGTTGGCGAAAGTTTTTTTCATCCTCATTATCCAGCAACAATCTGGCAAGTCCTGGTCTGCCAATTGACAAAGCAGCAACATCTCTAAAATTTTCATTTTCCAAAATTTCCCGATCACTAGCCAGGGAAAAATTTACGACTTGGGAACGCGAAAGCAAAGTTGCTAAAATCCTATCGATCTCATGTGTCACCAAGATTATTATCGTGGTAGGATTCGGCTCTTCCAATATTTTCAACAAAGCGTTTTGCGCTGACACATTCAATCGATGAGCATCATCCACTATCAAAATTTTATATTTTCCGCGATATGGAAAAAGACTAAGCTTAAGTTTTGCCTCCCTGATCGAGTCAATCGCTATGTCGCGCTGCTTGGATACTTTATTTTTCTCCACAATTTCCGGTTTCACCACGATTAAATCAAGCAAAGCATCCTTGTCTGCAACATCAACATCCAAATCGAATTCCCCTCCTCCAATAGCACCCAATGCAAACATTCTTGCCAAAGTGAATTTGCCCACCCTTTCAGGTCCGGAAAAAATGTAGGCATGATTAAGCACACCTTTTTTCAAGGAAACATTCAGTATTGACGATATTTTTTTGTTTCCGATAAACTGCATCTTAGAAATTATGATTTCAAAAAATTAATATTCTTTTCTCATTTTTTCATCAACAAACCTGCTGAATTGTTCACTGAATTTTTCTTTGGAAAATTCTTCCGCTCGTTTTATTATTTCATCCTTATTATATGCATCCTTGTTCAATATGAATCTCCTCACACCGTCTGCCAAAACCTCGGCCGTCTGTGCATCAAAAAATTCTCCAGTAATCCCCTCCTGGACAGTTTCGCATGCTCCGCCTTTCCTGAAAGCGATCACTGGGACACCTGAGAGCATGGCTTCCACTGGGGCGATTCCAAAGTCATCTATGCATGGAAAAATAAATCCCGAAGCGTGCTGATAATATTCGCGAACAACATCCTCACTCTGCCAACCCAATATCTTAATATTATTTTTGGCTATTTTCCTCAAGTGCTCCTCTTGCTCCCCTTGTCCGATTACAACCAACGGCAATCCCAATTTATTGAAAGCCTCCACCACCATGTCGACTTTCTTGTATGGAGAAAGACGTGAAACAACGAGAAAATAGCTGTTAGCCTTTGAATCACCTGATTCATGACCTGCCTGCCGGTAGGCAAGGTTCGTGATTCGTAATTCTCTTGTGACTGGTGGATGGATAACTTCCGAGTCTCGCCTGTAATATTTGGCAATTCTTTGCTGAGTATATTGAGAATTAGCAACCAAATGATCCGGCCTCTCAGCCGCCAAGCGGTCCCAGATTCGAAGATAGTTCAGCAAAAACCTTATGATGAAAGAAATTTTCTTTTCTTTTATTTCCTTGATGTATTGATCTGAATAATCCCAAGCAAAACGCATGGGAGAGTGAAGATACGCCACATGTGTGGCACTCAACTTGGTAACAATGCCTTTTGACCAAGCACTAGAAGATGAAATGACCAGATCAAATTCGCGCAAATCGAATGTCTCCACCATGACTGGAAAAAATAAAAGCAGCCAACGATATCGCTTGGTCAGGAACTTCGGAAATTTCTGAAGATAGGAAACTCTGATCTCCTTCCCCTTGAACATATCGCCCATTTTTTCCTGGTCATACAACAAAGAATAAATGGGTGCGTCCGGATACATCTCGCTGAGCACTTTCAAAACCTTTTCCGCTCCACCGGGATTTACCAAAAAATCATGCACTAATGCTATCTTTATTTTTTTATCTGTTTTCATATCGTATTTGTCCCTGCCTCATTAAAAAAGTAAGCCTATTTCGCGTGCACACTTCTCCCAGCTGAATCTTTTCACATTTTCCAAACCTTTCTGGATTATAGCATTTTTAAAATCATTGTTCGAGAGCAATTCATGAATGTTTTCTGCAATTTCTTCAGCACTGTCCGGATCAACCAGCAGTGCACTTTTGCCAGCAACTTCAGGAATGGATGAGTTGCCTGAAGCGATGACCGGACATCCAACACTTTGAGCTTCAAGAATCGGAATACCGAAACCTTCATACAACGTCGGAAACAAGAACGCATCAGCATTTTTCAACAATTCCCATTTTTCTTCTTCACCAATATATCCCAGCTCTATTATGTCATCACAAAATTTGGAATTTGAAATTTGGAATTTAATATTTTCATACCCATATCCAGGTCTTCCCGCCAAAACCAATCTGTGCTCAGTTTCATATTTTTCCTTCAACAATTCAAATGCCTCAACCACCTTGGAAATATTCTTTCTTTGCTCAACCCGACCAATGAACGCAATGAATCTGGAATCATGAATCATGAATTTTGATATTTCCCTTGATTCTTGATTCATGATTCGTGATTCTTGCGCGTAACCTTCATATATCACAAATATTTTTTCAGCCCGCACTTTGTACAATCGAATCAAATCTTTTTTAGTATTTTCAGAAACTGAAATAATCTTACTTGCCCATTTGCAAGATTTTTTGATAGTCCAGCGCATATATATTCTTGCCAACCTTGAATAGGCCTGAGGACAAAATTCGTACTCCAATCCATGCACAACAACGATCGTGTTCCTTGGGTGCATGATTGGCACCGTGTGCGCAGGAATTAAAAGTGTATCAACAGGATTGAGCAACATTTCCAAAGAAAGTCCGATTTGCGTCCAAAATCGCGGCCATTGGATGATTTTTATTGTCCAATTCTGAGGAAGCTTAAAATCAATCTCCTGACCACGGCGCAAATACAAAACAACCTGATATTGCCTAGCATCAAGTTCATTTCTCAAGTGTTTTATGATCTGATATGAATATTCTTCGATACCAGTTCTGTTTTTTAAAAACGCCCGTGAAGCGTCAATTCCGATTTTCATCAAATTCAATTAGAATTCTTAAAAACATATTTTAAAGAATAAATTTTTCAAAAAAATTCTATTTGAGAAATCTTTTATTTTCTAAATTTTTTTGTATCTTGTAGTGACCTACAAAAAAATTTTGCCAAAATAAAAGTATTTCGAGTCATTTTTTTTGAAAAAATTTCATTCTTAAAACAATAAGTCTACTTAGCTAGCATGATTGTGCGTTTATAGACGTCAAGGTTGTCCAGTGCAATTCCAACCCCCTTGATCACACAGAAAAGTGGATCGTCAGCCACGTAGCATGGCACTCCGATGGTTTTAGTGATGAGTTGATCAAGATTGCGAAGCAAAGCCCCGCCACCCGAAAGAATCATGCCCTTATCCATGATGTCAGCGGCCAGTTCCGGAGGCGTCTCCTGAAAAACTTTCTTGATCGCATTAATAACTTCACGTAGCTCATCTTGAAGTGCTTCCGTGATTTCATTGGAAGAAATTTTGATCGTTTTTGGAAGACCGCCCATCAAGTCGCGACCGCGCACATCCATGTGATCCTCTTTGACTTGTGCAATCGCGCTGCCAATCTCTTTTTTGATGTCCTCCGCAGTTCTGTCTCCGACAGCTAAACCATATTTTCTTTTGATATAATCAGAAATTGCTTGATCAAATTTGTTTCCACCGACGCGCGCACTGTGAGCTGCCACTATTCCTCCTAGGGAAATGACAGCGATCTCGGAAGTTCCACCTCCAATGTTGATGATCATGTTACCTTGTGCATTGTGAATTGGAATTCCAGCTCCGATTGCAGCAAGAAGCGGCTCTTTCACAACGTAAGCAGATTTTGCGCCAGCTCTTACGGCTGCATCAATAACCGCTCTTCTTTCAGTTGAGGTCACGCCAGCTGGAATTGAAATCATAATTTCAGGACGAAAAATCCTGACTTTCCCAGTCACCTTATTGATGAAATATTTGAGCATAGCTTCCGTCACGCGATAATCTGCAATAACACCATCTTTCATGGGTCGCGATGCCACAATGTTATCAGGCGTGCGTCCAAGCATCTCCCTGGCATCATTGCCAACAGCCAAAACAATATTTTCCGTCGGTGAAACTGCCACCACGGAAGGTTCATTCACCACGATTCCTTTGCCGGGAATAAACACCAGTGTGTTGGCAGTTCCAAGATCAATTCCAATTCTTCGTACAAACATAAGTATATAAATTACAAATTCCAAATTTCAAATTCCAAACAAATTTCCCAATGACTAAAAAATTATAATTTAATATATTTCTTTTCCAGGTAATTTTTTGCGGCTTCTTTTGTGTTTTGAACCGTCTTAAACGGTAGCTTAGCAGGTGCAAACCATTTTAATTCTTCACACTTGTGCGGTTCCATGTTTTTAACCTCACCATTTTTAATATCCGCAAGATAATTAAATGCTACCCAATGCTGACCTTCTCCCTTTATTACATGATCAGTATGAGGAAGATATCCCCAGATATTTATATCAACACCAATTTCTTCTTTTATCTCCCTCTTCATTGCATTCACAACTTTCTCTCCATATTCAACTGTTCCTCCTGGTTTTGACCACCAACCAGCTTCATTCTTCGCATTTTGTCCACGCTTCATCAATAAAACTTCTTTTTTATCATTAAAAATCAAAACACCTCCACCCACACCAATATGAGTTTTTCCTGCCTTGCAATTACAATTCTTATCTTTTATTTCTGACATAAGATTCAATTATAAAAATTAAATTATATCTTAAGGCGAAACGAAACAAATATTTTTTGCGGCCTGCCTGCCGGTAGGCAAGCTTCCGCATGAAGCGAAGCGGAATGAAAGGCAAGCAAAAAAATATATTGTTTCGTGCAGGCAAATTATTTACTGCACAATTCTTTTGATGTCTGCGCCGAGCAAAGCCAAACGCTCTTCAATTCTCTCATATCCGCGATCAACTTGATAGATTTCTTCAATGGTCGTGGTTCCCTTGGCGCAAAGTGCAGCAATGATAAGCGACGCACCGGCGCGAAGATCAAAACTCTTGATCGATCCTCCCTTTAGCTTGACAGGCCCTTCTATGACAGCCTGATGAGGATTAAGAATTTTGGCTTTTGCTCTCATTTTCTCCAGTTCACTGATATAGTTGAACCTTCCTTCAAACATGGTGTCGAAAATCATCGTCTCCCCTTCAGCTTGCGTGGCCAAAACTCCAAGCGGCGCCTGGATGTCAGTAGGAATTCCAGGATAAGTTCTGGTGTCTATTTTTTCAATGGCTTTGAGATTCTCAGTCGGAACAACAGTGATCGCATTTTCTTCAACCTCAAAGTCAGCTCCGAATTCTCTCAGCTTCTCCAATACCAAATCCAAATCACCTTCTCGAGCGTTTTCAACACGGATCGGACTTTTACTGGCGACGCCTAGAATCAAAAAGGTTGCCGCTTCATTGGCATCAGGAATAATCTCATGGGTCGCCCCATGCAAATTCTCATTTCCCACGATTTCAAGTGTGTGTGTTCCGAGTCCTTTTATTTCTGCTCCCATTGAAATCAAAAACTTTCCCAAATCTTCAACGTGCGGTTCGGCAGCTGCAATTTTGATCACAGTTTTTCCTGGAAGAGAAGCGGCCAGCATCATGGCATTTTCAGTGGCCGTCACTGAAAAACCTTGGAGCACAACTTTTGCCGATCTTTTTTCTCGAGTGTCGATAACATAGCATTCTTCATCTTGAGTAATATGCACGCCCATTTTTTCAAGTGCATCAAAATGAGTTCCAACCGGACGTTTCCCAATTGTGCATCCGCCTGGATGAGCAATTCTGAAAGATTCGGCTCGAGCGCTGAGCGATCCCAAAAGCAGAATTGATGAACGCAATTTTTTCACTGTGGTCAGATCCATCTTTGAAGGATCGAGGTTTTTGGCACAAATCCTGACAGTGCGCTCGCCTTCCCAGGAGACTTCCACGTCCATGCTCTGCAAAATCTCGATCATGCGATAGACATCTTCAATCAAAGGAATGTTGGAAATCACACACTCGCCGTCAGTCAAGACTGTGGCAGCCAAAATAGGCGTCGTAGCATTTTTGCTCCCGCGAACATCAATAGATCCTGACAATTTCTTGCCACCTTTTATCTCAAAATAATCCATATATTCAAGGTTAATATTGATTTTAGCATCCATCCTCCTTAGGGTAAGTATATTGTATAATGGGTTTTTTTTCAAGGCTTTTAGGTATTCCATAAATTTGAACGCGGTTTGCCAGATTTGCTTTCATGCGGCTACACCAGAAGCTTCCAGGAGCCGTCCAGTCATGCGCCATCAGCAAAAAAAGTGCCGACAAAAAATATACGATTTGGATTTTTAAAAAACCCCGCTTAGCGAGGTTCATTGAAACAATGCACGTCAATACTACAGGAGTTTTCTGACTCTATTTCATGTAGTCCAAATGGTTTTTATGTTTCTTGTAAAGAAGAACCAGCATATCGGAAATAGTCATCAAAAGCGCCAAAGCAAAAGCTCCCAACCAACCAATCATGGTCAGCTTATTATCTTCAAATATCTGGCCAAACTCGAGCTTTTTAGAAAAAGCCGATGATAGCGAAACGAAAGAGTCTGAAGTAAACCCAGATTCTTGCATAGAAATTCCAGCCACTGCTTTTCTGGTCGGCAAAACATTTTCCTGAGCCAATGGATTTTCAGAAATTTCCGCCACTTTTGTCCCGAATTCTTGCACAGTCAGAATCGTCTTTTTGCCTTCAATTTTCCCGCTCACGACTGCCACACCTATTTCTTCATACTCAGGATTAAGAATGTTTTTACGATGAAGGAAGCTCTCCATCCAAGCCTCATGCTGCTCACGAACATCACTGTAATCGATAGCCAAATTTTCCCCTGCAAATCTATAATCATATCCCTGCTCAACAATAAAATCCCATGGGGTTTTTCCCTCGGGAGAGATGTGTGCAAAATAATCCATTCTCAGCATATCCTTAGCTTTATTTTCGGCAGCAACCTTCAATTTGGGATTTTCATTCAAGATTGCCACATTTGCATCTTTTCTGGCTTGATTTGTCAACTTTATCACTGAAGAAGGAGTTATGTTGCTTTCTTTGGCGTTTGTAGTATTTATTTGCCCAGATAAAGCCACGAAAAGCAAAAGTGATGCCACACAGACACTTTTGAGATTCATATCAAATATATTAAGTTTTTGCTTTATATTAGCCATAATTTTTTAAAAAAAGAAAAAGGGCAATCCTCGCGGAATCACCCTTTCTTATTCTCATAACTCTATTATAGCATATTTATAAACAAAATGCAAGCGTAAATTCAACAGTCACCTTTCTTTGCGCGTTTTTAGTTTCAACGTTTAGATGTTTTTGAGTTTTTTCACCGCATCCTTGAATTTATCACCTCGATCAAACTCATTAGCAAAAAGTCCGAAACTGGCCGCGCCTGGAGAAAGCAAGACCACGTCGCCCTTCTGGGCAAGAATCTTGGCACTCGCAACTGCAGCCTCCATTGACTCGACAATTTCTATTTCTGAAGCAAAGGTCTCGCTCGAGCATTTTCTAATGCTGTTTATCAATTTTTCAGTAGCATTCCCTTTCAGCAAAACAAGTCCTTTTGTTTTTTCACAAATTTCCTTGGCAAATTGAGCAAAGTCCAGATTCTTATCAGTCCCGCCGGCGATCAAAATTATCTGCTTTTCAAATGCTCCAAGAGCTGAAATGGCAGCGTCAGGAATCGTGGCAGCTGTGTCATTGTAATATTTAACGCCGCCAATCTCACGCACGAATTCCAAGCGGTGAGCCACACCTTTTAGTTGAGGCAAGGCTTTTTTTATTTCACTCGCATTCAGTCCCCAAGCAAAAACCGCGCCGATAGCAGCCATCATGTTTGAAAGATTGTGATGACCAGGAATTACAACATCCTTGAGATCTATGAGTTTTTTGACATCAATGCCATTGTTGAGATAGATTGCTCCATCGTCAATGAAAACAGCCCGGCTCTTTTTGAGCTCACCATAGGAAAAGCGAACTATCTGCCCTTTAGCATCTTTGATGCCCTCACAAAGCGTTTCATCGTCGCCATTGATGATGAGCCAATCCTTAGGTTTTTGATTGGCGAATATATATTTCTTATCTTGGAAATATTTTTCCATGCTGCCGTAATAGTTCAGATGATCTGGCATGATATTTTTGAACACTGCGATGTGCGGACTAAGTTTGTAGCGGCCTAGTGCAGATAGCCTCCAAGATGAAAGCTCGAAAACAGGAATTGAATCTTTTTTAATAAGAGACAATTTGTCCAATACGGAAACTTGAGAAATTCCTATCTTGATAGGATTCTTTCCTGCCGCTTTCAAAATTTCATAGATCAAGGTTGAAGTGGTTGTCTTGCCCTTGGTGCCTGTAACTCCAATTATTGGTCTCTTGCAAAGTTTGAAGAAAATGCTCGAATCCATTTCTACTGGAACATTGTTTTCCAGAGCAAATTTTATATGCTTGTCATTCCATTGCGCAGCCGGGTTTTTGATGACCATATCTACTTTGGAAAAATCCTCCATGCGATGTTGACCAAGCACATATTGCACATTTTTGATTCCTTTCAATTTCTCCAGGGACGCCTTCAACTGCTCTTTCGATCTGAGGTCGGTTGCAATCACTTTAGCACCATGAGCAGCCAAAAATTTCACAACAGCCACTCCGCCTCCATGCAGGCCGATTCCCATGACAGTTATTTTTTTGTTTTTGAAAAAAGAAGTATCCATAGAAATAGTAACCAGCAACTCGTAATCAGCAACTAGCGTTAAATAATTTTTCGGATTAACAAAACAAACATCTTCTATTTACCAGTTGCTAGTGACTAATTACTAGTTACCCGCATTTAGAATTCAAACAATGATGATTTTCTGCGCAAGACTTCGCCTGCCCGCAGATCATTAATACTACCATCATTCAAGGCTATTTGTCCATTAACAATGACACAACTAATTCCCTCGCTGTATTGGTAAGGATTCTCAACTGTAGCCAAATCCCTGACTCTTTTGGGATCAAAAACGACCACATCAGCATAATTTCCCTTGGTCAGAATTCCGCGCTTTTCAAGTCTGAACTTCTCGGCCGGAAGTCCGCTCATCTTGCGCACAGCTTCTTCCCACCCCACAACTCCTCGGGAGCGCACATAATCAGCCAAAACTCTAGGGAAAGATCCGAAATTTCGAGGATGAACCATCTCACCAGTTTTCACATGCTCAATGTTGTAGCCTGAGCCATTGGAGGAAATTATTGAAAAAGGATTGATAACGCCCTTGTCCACGTTTTTCTCACTGAGCACTTCCATCATGGTGACGACATGGCCATCACTGGCGATCAAAACATCTATGATTGCATCTTCCACGCTTTTCCCTTGAATCTGAGCGATATCCACGATGCGTTTATGATTCAAAGTCTTATCCAGCGCAGAAATAGAAATGGTTATTTTCGAATAATCATATTCATTTTCCTTCATCTCCTTGATTATTTTCTTCCTGGTGTCAGCATCTTTCAGTCGAGTCAACATCATTGCGCGTCCACCTTCAGTGGCCCAATCCGGAAGCAAGATGTACAAGACGCTACCGGTTGAAGTGTATGGATATACATCAAAATGCACATCTATACCGCTCGAGCGCGCCGTTTCAATAAGATTCAAAGCCTCTTCCATGAGTGGCCAATTCTGTTTGCTCATGGCTTTCAAATGGGAAATTTGAAGACGCACCCCTGTTGTTTGAGCGATACGTATGGCTTCTTCAACCGCACGAATAAGCTCGTGCGATTCGCCACGTATGTGCGTGGTGTAGACACCTCCAAATTTTTTGACTATTTCAGCCAGTTCCGCAATCTCACGAGAAGAAGCTAGCTTGGCATGGGTATACACCAGACCAGTAGAAAAACCCAGCGCTCCGTCCTTCATTGCCTGCGAAAGCATCTTTTTCATTTGCTTCATTTCCGCAGGACTAATGTCCCTGACTTCATCGCCAACCAGGCCGCGGCGCAATGTTCCGTGTCCAACCAAGCTGGCGAAATTAAGCGACAGTTTCTTTTTCTCAACTTCCTTCAAAAATTCTCCCATGCTGAGCCAATTGAAACTGACTTTTTTCATGTCAGTCCATTTCTGAATTGATTTTATCACATCATGATTGGCCAGTGGCGCCAAAGAGGTTCCGCAATTTCCGCCAACTATAGTGGTGACACCCTGATACAGCAGACTCTCCAGACTTGGGTCAAGAAAAATTCGCCAATAGGTGTCGGAATGATTATTGACATCTATAAATCCAGGCGCTACATATTTTCCGCTGGCATCAATTTCAGTTTCACAATGTTCATTGTGAAGATCCCCGATTTCAACAATTTTTCCTTCGCGGATTCCAACATCGCCTCGATACATGGGCTCGCCTGTCCCATCAAGAATAGTTCCATTTTTAACAATAATATCAAGCATATCCGGTAGTAGAAATTCAAATGGGCTTTGCCCAAAAGATTTTCTTTTTTATTTTTGTTTTATGATTTATTTTATCATTCGTTAATATACTCAGTTTTTGATTTTTTTTAATTTTCACTACCGGGCATATTTTTTTTATTTTAGAAGTTTGTTTTTATACCTAAATTATACTATTTTTGAGAGCAACAAGCAATCGTCTTGGATCATGCAAACATTTAAGCATACAAACATAAAAACAGCCACTGAGACTGCCTTTATCATATGTTTAGATGCTTGCGTGTTTGTATGTTTCTTGAAAACTATATCCATTTTTTCACTTCGAGTCCCTTGCGAGCGGCCTCTCTTTGCGCTTCTTGCTTGGAGTTGCCATCACCTTCAGCTACCAATTCGTCCGAAAGAAAAACTCCCACGATAAAATGTTTGTCATGATCAGGACCCCATTCTTTCATCACCCTGTATGATGGAGTCACCTTGTTATTCTCTTGCGCCTTCTCTTGGAAATAGCTCTTGGGATCAAGATATAATTTTTTTTCAAGAATTTCCTTCAATTGTGTGGCAACATTTCCAAGCACAAATTTCTTGCTGACTTCGTAACCTTGATCAAGATAAGTGGCGCCAATAATAGCCTCCAAGGCATTTGCCAAAAGGTATTGCCTTGCGCGTCCAGTATCCTTGGCTTCTCCGCGACTCATGAGTAAAAATTTCTCAACGCCTATTTCTTGCGCCACATGAGCAAGCATCTCACCATTAACCAACGCGCTTCTCCAACTCGTAAGCTCCCCTTCAGGATTTCTGAAGTTATTGTAGAGATATTCTGTGATTATAAGTTCCAAAACAGCGTCGCCTAAAAATTCCAGACGCTCATTGTGATCAAGCGCGTAATCTCGATTCTCATTCAGATATGAACGGTGAGTGACAGCTTGTCGCAAAAGTTCAATATTATCAAACTTGACACCGATCTTCTTAGCCAAAGATTCAACCATAATTTATAAATCTCAATCATCAAATATCAAACCCCAAACAATAAACAATCCGCAAATGACAACTCGCAAATTTTTAAATTTGTCCGCCAACTGGCGAATTGTAATTTGGAATTTGTTTGGAATTTGCAATTTGAAATTTGTAATTTCAAAAATTTATTATTCCACAATTTCCCTTTCTTCAACAACACCCTTACCATCTTCACTAACTTCTTTATGTTTCTTGCTCGTGTCATCTTTCATAGGCTCACCCATTTCACGATATATTGTTCCAAGCACGCCATTAACAAAACGTGCGCTACTTTCACCTCCAAAAGTTTTGGCCAGCTCTATCGACTCATTTATGGCAACCTTCGGAGGAACTTCTCCGTAATTTCCATGCATGAGCTCATAAATACCCAAACGCAAAATGTTACGATCGATAATCGTAACCTGTTCCAACGGCCACTCTGGCGCACATTTCTCAATAAGAGCATCAATAGTTGGACGATTTTCAAGCGTCCCCCGGACCAAAGCCTCCACAAAACCGAATTCCTCTATGCCAGGCGCAAATTCTTTCACATTACGGTCAACTATTTCCTCGATAAGTTCATCATGCCTCCCTTGAAAATCCCATTCAAATAGGGCTTGCATTGCAACGGATCTCTGAAGATGTCTGTTTGCCATAAAAATTTGTGAGCGAATAAATCAATCAAGAGTTTGAACGTCTCGAAATAATTCGCGCTAAGAACTTTAGTTTATGTGAATAAGTAGATGTTTCAAACAAAACAAAAACCTATTTCTTGGTCACCTTTTTAATCGTATTGACGACTTCCATTCCCTTATAGAAACCACAGTGAGGGCAAACACGGTGAGAAAGTTTTTCCTTTCCACATTTAGAACAAGTCTGTGTTTTTATGGCATCAATTGCGAAACGGTCGCGCTTAGCATCTCGTCTTTGTTTGGTGTGTCTTTGTTTCGGTACTGACATAATTTAGTTTAAAGTTCTTAAAGTTTGTAAAGTTCGTAAAGGTGAAAAATTGCCTTAATTGCGCCCTTTAGAAACCTAAGAACCACTATTAAATAAATATTAAAACATCGAAACCATAATATCACGACCATTGCTTCTTGGCAAGGGTTTGGCTCTTTTTGAGGCTTCTTTTCACTGGCGCGAAGCTTTTGCGATGAATCGGACATGGTCCAAATGCTTCCAATGCTTCCATGTGGACCTTGGTTCCATAGCCTTTGTGCTTATCTAAGCCATATTGTGGGTATTTTTGATGCATTTCATGCATGATCCTGTCGCGTGTCACTTTGGCCATGATTGAGGCTGCTGAAATGGACTTGACCAACTTATCCCCACCGATAACTGAATATTGCTCCATGGATAGATTAGGGATCTCCTTATTTCCATCGACTAGAATCAAGAATTTTGAATCATTAATCATAGGACCTATCTTCTCACCCTTATTTTTTGATTCAAGGTTCATGATTCTTTGAAGATCCTGAATGGCTTTTTTCATGGAAAGAAAGCTTGCTTCCAAGATATTGATTCGATCGATTGTTTCATGATCACAAAGCCCTATTCCAACATGAAAATGTTCATTTATGAAATCAAAAATCTCATCTCTTTGCTTTTCCGAAAGCTTCTTGGAATCCCTGATCAGATCGAATTGCTTCTGCTTTTCAGCCGGAATTTCAAAACTAGGATCTTTAAACATGGCCGCACAAGCCAAAACAGGGCCGCACAGCGGTCCGCGTCCCACTTCATCAGTTCCGATGATGCAAGTATACCCTTGTTGGGCAAAATCCTTCTCAAGAATGAAGTTTGATAATTCCATATGTTAGCAGTATATCGCATATTTCATTTTGCATCAAAAAAGAAGCTACCTTCACAAAAAATGCAGAGGATGCGCCAACAAAAACCTCGCGCTACACGAAACTTTTTTGCTATCAATCAACTTAGGCGCTATAATAATGAGTAATGATTTTATATTAAAAAAATGCAAAAATTCTTCCAAGATCTTCAAGGAAAATTATGGATCCAACTTGTTGAACTGTTCAATAAGCTCACATCCTTCTATGTTGAGACCTGGCAATCAACGGAACCGTTCAGGAGAAATACTGCTGATTTTTTTGCATTAGCTTCAGAATATCTGAACAAGACTCTGGAATTTGCTCAAGTAATTATCGCATTTTTATTTCGAAAAATAAGCGAACTATTTGTCGCCGCCAATAAACAATATGACAACACCGAGCCTATCGCAGTGAACTTCTCCAGAGAGAACAAGCTTGGCGCTTGGCTGATCATTGCATCACTAGCCTTATCACTGCTTTTTTGGATCTGGATGATCTGGCACGCCAAAAGAAATGAGACTGGCTGGAAAAAATCATGGATATTTTTCATGTTAATATCCGGTCCATTTGGCGCATTGATCTATTACATATTTCGCAAAAGAAAAAAGGAGTCGGATCAAGACAAACATGACAAAGTCATGATGAGTTTTTTCTCCCCGATGCATAAGAACAGCAAAGAAAGCAAAAAATGATAACTGTTTTCTTTTTTTCAAAAACCGTGCTAGTATTTGAATACTAAAATATCTTGCAAAACCCAATGGCTAGTCCCTGGGGGATGAAGATCAATATACATATGATCCAAATTATTTTTTTATTATTCAGCATGACCCTATTTTAACGATAGAGGTTTTTATTTTATTAAAAGCCGTAAGAAACAAAGGGTATAAGCAATAAGACTAGCTATAGGGCAGTAGTCTTAAGTCTTAAGACTTACAACCTATGACTTGACCTACAGCCAAAACCATATGTTCCCTTCCCTCTAACAATCTTAAAACTATGTCCATTCCCAAGTACACTCATCTCCATGTTCACAGTCATTACAGTCTTTTGGATGGTCTCGGCAAAGTCGATGACCTTATTGATCGCGCGCTTGAACTTGGCATGGATTCTATAGCTTTGACTGATCATGGCGTGATGTATGGAGCAGTGGAGCTTTTCATCAAAGCCAAAGAAAAAGGGATTAAAGCTATCATCGGTTGCGAGATGTATATCACTCCAAACGATCTTCATTCAAAAAATCCCACAGCTGAAGACCGCAAAAGACATCATCTCATCTTATTAGTGAAGGATGAGGAAGGTTATCACAACTTGATGAAACTTGTTTCCATTACTCACCTGGAAGGATTTTACTACAAGCCTCGCATCGATCGCAAAGTCTTGAGGCAATATGCCAAAGGATTGATCGGTCTTTCTGCCTGCGTTGAAGGCGAGATTCCGTCGCAGATCGTGATGGGAAATTATGACAAAGCCAAAGAGCTAGCCCTGGAGTATAAAGATATTTTTGATGAGGGAGGATTTTTTCTTGAAGTGCAAAGTCACACCAAGTTTTCCAATCAAGCAATCGCCAATGAAGGAATCTTCAAATTAGCCAAGGAAGTTGATCTGCCAGTGGTCGCAACTTGTGATGTGCACTATGTCAACAAAGCTGATGCTAGCGCCCAAGATATTTTGCTGTGCGTCCAAACCAACCGAAAAGTGCAGGAACCTGACCGCATGAATTTGATGGATTTTGATTTGTCACTCAGATCTCCCGAGGAAGTTCTGGCAGGTTTTCCTGATCACCCGGAAGTTCTTTCCAACACGCAATTGGTTGTCGATCAATGCGATTTCAAAATAAAACTCGGAGAAACGCAGCTTCCCCATTTTGAAGTGCCTGAAGGCCACACCGACATGACATATCTGATTGAGCTTTGCGAAAAAGGACTCAAGAAAAAATACGGAGATAATATCACTGAGGAACACAGAAAGCGCATGGACTACGAACTTTCTGTCATTGAAAAATGCGGATACGGCTCATACTTTCTAATCGTGCAGGATTTCGTGAATTGGGCGCGCGAAAATGGAATCGTGGTTGGACCTGGTCGCGGCAGTGCCGCCGGCAGCTTCATCTCATACCTGACTGGAATCACCAATGTCGACCCAATCGAATACAATCTTCTTTTTGAAAGGTTTCTGAATCCTGAACGTGTGTCCATGCCCGATGTCGATATGGATTTTGCCGACAACCGTCGCGAAGACGTACTCAATTATGTGCGTCAGAAATATGGCAACGACCACGTTTCGCAGATCATCACCTTCGGAACCATGGCCGCCAGAGCAGCCATCCGCGACACAGGACGAGCGTTGGGTTTTCCATATGATTTCTGCAACAAAACTTCGCAGATGATTCCGATGTTCACTTCGATCAAAAAAGCTATCGAGGAAGTTCCTGAATTCAAGGAGCACTACAATTCAAGCACAGATGCAAGAAAGCTGATCGATTCCGCCATGCGATTGGAGGGAGTCATCAGACATGCTGGAATGCACGCTTGCGGAGTTGTAATCACCAAGGAACCCGTGACCCACTATTCCCCTATTCAAAACATCACCGGTTCAAAAGAAGGAACTGTGACACAATATTCATCATCAACCAAATCTTCCTATGTGGAAAAAATCGGTCTACTTAAGATGGACTTCTTGGGCTTGAAGAATCTTACCATCATTCAAAATACATTGCGTATCGTAAAAGCGACCAAGGGAATTGATGTGGATATCGATACTATTCCAATTGACGACGTTGCCGCTTATGAACTTTTTCAAGATGGGCGCACCACGGGAGTTTTTCAATTTGAAAGTTCCGGCATGAAACGATATCTTAAAATGCTTAAACCGACTATTATCGAGGATATCATCGCGATGGTGGCTCTTTATCGTCCAGGTCCTATGGACTGGATTCCTGATTTCATCTCAGGAAAACATGGGCGCAAAGTAAAATACGTGCATCCAAAACTTGAACCCATTTTAGCTAACACCTATGGGGTGGCGGTTTATCAAGAACAGGTCATGCAGATCGCGCGCGATTTGGCAGGCTTCACCATGGGTGAAGCTGATGTTTTGCGCAAAGCTATGGGTAAGAAAATTCTCGACCTTATTCAGGAGCAAAAAATTAAGTTTGTAGAAGGTTGCATTGCAAACGGATCAACCAAAGAAATTGCTGAAAAAGTTTTCTCCTTCATTGAACCTTTCGCAGGTTACGGATTCAATCGCTCTCATGCAGCTTGCTACGCCATCATCGGATATCAGACTGCCTATCTCAAAGCTCACTACCCTGCCGCCTTCATGGCCGCCCTTCTTACTTCAGATCAAGATAATATTGACCGCATCGCCATTGAAGCTGCCGAGTGTCGCGACATGGGAATCGAAGTGCTGGCCCCGGATGTCAATGAAAGTTTTGAAGATTTTGCGGTAATAACTGAAAAAGACGGTTCGCAGCGAATACGATTTGGATTTAATGCTATCAAAAATGTAGGTCATGTCATCGCACATGAAATCGTGGCGGAAAGAAAACGCGGAGGCAAATTCAAATCATTGGGAGATTTCTTGGAAAGAGTTGAGACAAAGGATTTGAACAAAAAATCAATCGACGCCCTGGCAAAAGTTGGAGCATTGGATGGTCTCGGTGAAAGAAATCAGATCATTGAGAGCATGGAACACATTCTGATGTTCACCAAGAACATTCAGAAGCAAAAAAATTCCAACCAAGTGAGCTTGTTTGGTGAGGCGATTTTGGAAACTCCACAAGTTCCCCTGCTTGAAGTTGAGCCTGCTTCAAAAAAACAACAACTACAATGGGAAAAAGAACTTCTCGGTCTTTATGTGAGCGGTCATCCGGTGCGCGAATTTCAAGGATACATCAACAAGGTTGCAACGCCAATGAATGAACTCTCCAAAGATTTGGTCGGCCAAAAAATAACAGTTGGAGGAGTTATCCAGAAAATTCAGAAGATCCTGACCAAGAGACAAGAAACCATGCTTTTTGTGATGCTAGAAGATACACTTGGCAAAATTGAAGTTCTGGTCTTTCCAAAAGTTCTTGAAAGAATTGCCAGTGTTTGGGAAGAAGAAAAAATGATTCTTGTGGATGGTCGCCTTTCAGATAAAGATGGCGTCTACAAATTGATTGCGGACGATGCCAAAGAATTGAATCGCAGTGAAATTGAAAATTACCTTCGCGTTGAAGCCACCAAGAAAGCTTACGGAAAAAATGAGAGCGACGAGCACAATGATGATGACGACAAGCCAAGCGGAGGAGTTGATGGCGGCAAAACGGAGTTCGACTCCGAATCGGAGCCTAACTCCGTTAGCACAACAATAGCAGACACTCCGCTTATTTCAGTACAGCCAAGCAATCAGGAAACCAAGAAGCTTATCGTGACTTTGCCATGCGATGCGACTCCGGATATGCTGCACAAATTGTCACATCTCTTCAATACCTGTCAGGCCGGAACATGCAAGGTTTTCATCCATCATCAAGCCAACAAGCTTGAGACTCCATTTATCATTGAACATCATTCAAATTTGACCAAGCAAATTCTAGCCATAATCCAAGGAGGAAGCGCAGAATTGGCATGACATTGACTTTTGATTGAAATTGTACAATAATACACACATAATTGAATGAGATGCAGCCTACCAACCTGCACAAAAATCTCCGTTTAAGCAGCTTACGAAGAAGCGCGCAAAGTGCCCAAATAATACGGGAAATCGAGTGGAACCGCTGTGACGTCAGTCACAGTCTCGATGCAGAAACATTATCGTTTCTTCTGTATTGTATGGGTGTTTTTATTTTAGGCGAAAATCTCAAATCTAAAATCTAAATGTCAAACAAAATCTCAAATTTTTCAAATCCCAATTTAAACATTTGGATTTAAGTCATTTATTTGACATTTGTAATTTGGATTTTGGATTTAAAATTTATTTATAAATCATTAAGCTATATTTTCATGAAAAACAACATAAACAATCTCGATCTACTTAGACATTCAACAGCTCACATCCTCGCTGCTGCTGTTTTGGAAATGTTTCCGGAAGCAAAATTCGGCATCGGACCAGCAGTGGAAAATGGATTTTATTACGACTTTGAACTTCCTCGCACCCTAATCCCAGAGGACCTTCCTTTGCTTGAAGAAAAGATGAAGGAAATCATCAAGACAAATCACGCCTTTGAAAAAGCGGAGGTGGCAGTTGATGAAGCAATGAAAAAATTCAAAGAGCTTGACCAGACACTGAAGCAGGAATTGATCGATGATTTGCATAAGCAAGGAAATGAAACTGTGACTATTTATAAGTCAGGAAATTTCGTCGATCTTTGTTCTGGACCGCATATTGAATCCGCCGGAAAAATAAATCCGAAAGCGTTCGCTCTTACAAAAATTTCAGGAGCATATTGGAAAGGAGACGCTAGCAATAAGCAACTTCAAAGAATTTATGGGGTGGTTTTTGAAGATAAGGATGGTCTTAAAAATTATTTCAACATGGTAGAGGAGGCAGAAAAAAGAGATCACCGGAAATTAGGCAAAGAACTGGACCTGTTTTGCTTTTCTGATCTCGTTGGTCCAGGACTTCCCCTTTTCACCCCCAAAGGAACCATCATAAAAGATGAATTACAAAAACATATTGAAAAAGTTTGCAGGTCCTATGGATTTCAAAAAGTATCAACTCCGCACCTGGCAAAAATTGATCTTTATGAAAAATCAGGACATGCTCAAAAATTCGGAGATGAGCTTTTCCAGGTAGCTTCACATTACAAACAAAATTATGTGATGAAGCCAGTGCAGTGCCCTCATCAAACTCAAATCTTTGCCTCGCGTCCACGTTCATACAAGGATCTTCCGATCCGATATATGGAAAGCGAGAAACAATATAGAGATGAAAAACCTGGTGAAATTGGTGGATTACAGCGCGTGATTGCAATCACAGTGGAGGATGGACATTCTTTCTGCACTGTTGATCAAGTCAAGCAAGAAGTTAAAAACATGGTGGAAATTATCAAAAATTTTTACACATCGCTTGGAATGTGGGAAAACCACAGTGTTTCACTTTCGGTTCGCGATTATGCCCATCCTGAAAAATACATTGGTGAATCTTCAGATTGGGATTTGTGTGAAAATATGTTGCAAGAAATTTCAGATGAAATGGATCTGAAAGCTGTTAAGCATGAGGGTGAAGCGGCATTATATGGTCCAAAACTAGACTTCATGTTCCGAGATTCTCTTGGAAAGGAAATTCAGATTCCAACTGTGCAACTTGATTTTGCAACACCCAAAAGATTTGATCTCGAATACACCAATAACGAAGGAGGAAAATCATCACCAGTAATGGTTCATCGTGCTATTCTTGGATCATATGAAAGATTTATGATGCTTTTGATTGAGCACTTTGCCGGCGCATTCCCACTTTGGCTTTCACCTGTCCAAGTCGCAGTTCTGCCAATTTCAGAAAAATTCATTGATTACGCAAATGAAGTGAAAAATGCATTACTTGAAAATGATATTCGTGTGGAACTTTCAGACAGGGCCGAATCTCTTGGCAAAAGAATTTCAGAAGCAGAAAAAATGAAAACGCCTTACATTCTAGTAGTTGGAGAAAAAGAAGTTGCTGACAAAACCGTAGCCATAAGAACTCGCGGAATAAGAGAGCAACAAACTTTGCCAATTCAAAATTTTATTGAGAAAATAAGCAAAAAAATCAAAGACAAAGCGTAGTCCCCTATCAACTAAAGCCGCATACCAATTGCGGCTTTTTTTATTGATTTTATTATCCGGACATGTTTAAATGTTTAAATAATTATACACTTAAATGATTTATATGAAGTACTTTATAAAAACATTCGGTTGCCAGATGAACACCTCAGACAGTGAGAGAATTGCGGCTTTCTTGGAGCAGCAAGGCTTTTCCTTGGCTGAAAAAAATAAAGACGCAGATTTGGCAATTTTCAACACTTGCGGAATAAAGCAAACAGCAGAAAACCGCGCATACAGCATGATCAACAATCTTCGCAAGGAAAATAAAGATGTCAAAATAATCATGACTGGATGCCTTGCTAATCGGGCTGATGTTCAAAAAAGAATGAAGAAATCTGTGGATCTCTTCACGGAAATAAAAAACTTCCAAACAAGTTTTGAAAAACTCTCACTATGTCATCCTGAACTTGTTTCAGGATCTAGCGGAACCTACAAGTCTGGCGAGATGCTGAAACAAGTTCAGCATGACACTGGTTATTTATCCATTATCCCAAAACACACCAACAACTTTCAAGCTTACGTTCCCATCATGACCGGTTGCAACAATTTCTGTTCTTACTGCGTTGTCCCCCATGCTCGAGGACGAGAAATTTCCAGACCAGCAGATGAGGTTATTGATGAAGTGAAAAGCTTGATCAAGAAAGGATACAAGAACGTTATCCTGCTTGGACAAAATGTTAATAGTTATGCTTCGCAAGTTCATAAAGTTCGTAAAGTCCATCAAGTCCATCAAGAAAATTCAGATACAATATATTTTCCTGAATTATTGAAGAAAATAAATTCTATTACTGGAAAGTTTTGGATTTCATATGTCTCATCTCATCCCAAGGATATGAGCGATGAATTGATTGAAGTCACAGCTCAATGCAAGAAAGTTTGCGAATGGATCCATCTTCCACTTCAGGCAGGAAATGATGAGGTGCTAAGAAAAATGAACAGGAGGTATACGCATGATCATTATTTGAAACTTATCCAAAAAATCCGCAGCGAGTTTAAAAAACATAAACCCGGAATCCCCTTTTCAATCTCGTCTGATATCATCGTCGGTTTTCCAGGTGAAACCAAAAAACAATTCACTGACAGCGAAATGATGATGGAAAAATGCAAATTTGACATGGTGTTTTTCGGACAATTTTCTCCCCGCCCAGGAACGAAAGCTTGGGAGATGAAAGATAATGTTTCGCATAAGGAGAAAGAAAGGCG
>CAZAJN010000075.1:0-4192 GCA_964485555.1 uncultured Bdellovibrionales bacterium | reverse complement strand
TACCGCTTGGCTACACCCCAGAATTGTATTTGGTATCCTGTATAAAGTATGACGTATAAATGCAAGTATCAAACAAGAATAAGTATATCAAAAGTATTGCAACAAATCAACCCCTGCTTTGAAATTAATAGAGGCCGCCGACAATTGTTGTCGACAGCCTCTGACTTTGCTACTTGAAGTAGCCAAAGAGCCCGGGAAGGTGCATTTCTTCGAGGGCTTTTTTCATCTCAGCGGTGATGATGATGCCGTTGCAGCCGGTGGGACCGGAAAACGGGAAAATCCTCACCATTTCGTCGCACATGAAGCCTCCGGTCTGGAGTAATTTCAACTTCACCATGATCGCTTTGATCTTTTTGTATTCTCCCGTCTTGGGAAGCTTCTCAAAAGCGACATCTCTTTCGAAATTGTTTAGAAGCCAAACGCATTTTTCTTCAATGTTCTCGGTTCTCGCGAAGTAAATGCTGTCTTCATGATGGATCACAATTCTTTCTGCGACATCTTCCTCAGTTGTGACAGTTGCAACATTTTTTTTCATGACTTTCTTTCTCCTTGGCTTGCTGGTTTTTTTGTCTTCCGCTCGCTGCTCTGTGGATGTCTGAGATTCATTTTCTATCTGTATAGTCTCTGTCTCCAAAATTTCATCGGTCATGCTGGAAATGACGATCTGCTCTTCATTTGATTCTTGCAGCGAATCATCAATGGAATCATGAATGCATTCCAGTTCACTGGTCGTCGCAGATAAAAATTGAGGATTTTCGGAATCCAACTTTCCCTGAAAAAGTCGAGCCAGATTCTGCGCATTGGACAATATCAGTTGATCTCTGAGTTTCCTTGTTGAAAGCGCTTCAACTGCATTTTGCATTTTTTGCTTCTCCTTTGTAAAATAACATTAATAATTTGTGCATTAGCACATTCCATTAAAGCAGATAAGTGTTGTTTTGTCAATATTCGCGCTTGATTCAAAATTACCAAGAAATTGCCTTGTCGTTTGCCGGAAATACTGCTAACATAACAAAAGCATAAAGCGGTGTAGTCTAATTGGTAAAACGCAGTCGTTCATTTGGCTGAATTGGAGGTTCAAATCCTTTCCACCGCTACATAAAAACCGATTCGAAACTACGAAACATCTACGAATTTACGAACGCATTTTTTTGTAGATTCGTCCGCCAACTGGCGGATCATTCGTAGTTTCGAATCGGCACAAATAAATGAATTCAAAAACTTATCACGGTGCCGCCAAGGATATTTCCAAAAAGCTGAATGATCATTTTGGCAAATTTTGCGAGCAATATCCGCAATATTCTTTGATCAAAGAAGATTACACAAAAAAACCCATTCATCTTAATGGAGTGCAATTCTATGCTGGATTTGTCAGTGGTCCTTTCGAAAACTGGGAGGATTACATGGAAATTGCCATTGCCATTGAAATAGTCATGCTTTGGGCTTATAAGACGAAATATATCCTGGATAAAAAACAGGAGACTTGGGACAAGGAGGAAAACGTCATGGGAGCGGTTTTGCAGCATGATTTGATGCTTAGTTGCATTCATGACCTGCTGGATGTCTACACACAAAAAGAGCTTCGCTACGGGGATAAAGTCAGGGTTTTGATCAGTGAGATGGTTTCCAAGCTCTCATATGGTTTTTGGGTTGAAAAAACCAAGCTTAATATCCATAACCTTTCCGAGCAGGAAGTTCGTTTCGAATGGGAAAAGAATTATATCGATCGAAACAACAGCTTGAATCTTGTCTATGACTACGCGCCGCTTGTCGGGTTTGCTCTTTCCAGTGGAAATTTTGAAATCATTAACGACTATTTGAAAGCTATTCCGGCTGAAAGCAGATTCTCACATGCCTCTCAGTTGATCAGTGACCTCGGAAATTTTGGAGATGAATTGGACAAGAATGCCAGCTCTAACCAGGATGTTTTTGCTGATATCCGCAATGGAATTGTGACTTTTCCAATCTATAAGTTGATGGAAGAAAACGAAATCAAGGAAGCTTTGGAAAACAGTGAAATCACCAAGGGCAAAGTTTGGCAGAACAAGGTGACCAAGCTCATCATTGAGAGTGATGTGAACAAAGAGGCTATTCAGATCGCCGCTAAGAGTTACAATTTGCACAAGAATTTTTTCGAATCATATCTTTCCGACCCATCCCAGATGTTGCTTAAGATTTTTGGAATGCTCATTAATAACAAATATTTCAATCAAAAAATTGTTTTTGACGAGAGTCCGCTTCTGAGATCTTTTGTGGTGCTTTGCGACAAGAAAGGAAAAGAGGTTGGGACATATGACAAACTGCGCGCACAAAAAGAAGGATTGATGTATAAGACTTTTTCGATTTTTATTTACAACAGCAAGGGTGAACATTTGGTTCAGAAAAGATCGGACAATCAACCTCATTCCGTGGGACTTTGGTCAAACACCTATTCTTCGCACTGCATTTCAGGTGAAAAGTTACTGGTAACTGCCAAGCGAAAACTCAAGGAAGAGCTGGGGATTGAGGCTGAGCTGGAGAAACGTTTCAGCTTCTCATATAAAATTCATACTGATAACGGTTTGACTGAGGAAGTCTATGATACTGTTTTGATCGGGAAATATGATGGGGAAATCATTCTCAACCCAATGGAATCCAAAGAGGCAAGATGGATGAACATTGAGGATCTGGCCAACGACATCAAAATAAATCCACGCACCTATACTGACTGGTTCAGGATCATCTTGGAAAGAATGGGATATAGATAGGGTAATACTATATTAGTAACTGGTAACTAGTAATCAGTAACTGGGGGTAATTGGCAATTAATAATATTGGAATGCAAAAAAAATCAAAAAAATCTATCACATGGATAGTTGTAGCCGTTTTTGTGCTATTGGTGGCTGGATCATTTTTTATTCCCAGGAAAACTGAAGCGCCAAAGGAGCCAGGAAAATTGGATGGTTTCGCCCAGTGCCTGAAGGATAAAGGCGCTGTTTTCTATGGAGCATCTTGGTGTTCTCATTGCAATGCTCAGAAAGAGGAATTTGGGGATTCCAAAAAATTTCTTCCGTATGTGGAATGTTCCACGCCTGATGGCAAGGGGCAAGTTCAAAAATGCAGAGATGCTAAGATTGAGGGCTATCCGACCTGGGTTTTTCCTGACAATGCAAGACTTAGTGGCAGATTGCCATTGGAAACTTTGGCGCAAAAGACTGGCTGTCAGCTTCCTCAATAACCTTGCTAGAAACATACGCTTGCCAAAATAGCTCAAATGGGTTATGATTTTGTATTGTTAAAATTATCAAATTAATACAGTCATGGAAACCAATAAGCAGACAAATGAAATATCATATCCGATGCGCATAAACCGTTATTTGGCGCTTAATAACTACAGTTCTCGTCGTGAAGCCGATTCTCTCATTGAAAAGGGCGTCGTCACCATCAACGGCAAAAAAGCCAAAATAGGGGACAAGGTGAGTGAGACGGACGTGGTTGCAGTCAACATGAAGGTTGCCAATGTGGCCAAAAAATATGTCTATTTTGCATACAACAAGCCCCGAGGAATCGTCACTCATTCGCCGAAAGACGGACAGCGTTCGATAGCTGAAGTGACCTATACTGCTGACGATGTTTTTCCGGTCGGGCGATTGGACAAGAATTCCCGCGGACTGATCATCCTTTCCAATGATGGACGTATCACAGACAAACTTCTGAATCCTGAACGTGAGCATGAAAAGGAATATGTGGTGACCGTGAACAAGCCTATCACGAACATCTTCTTGAAAGTCATGCGTCAGGGTGTGCAGCTTGAAGATTTCAAAACCAGGGAATGCCAAGTTGAAAAGAAAGATGAAACGACTTTCAACATCATTCTTACAGAGGGGAAAAAGCATCAGATTCGTCGCATGTGCACAGCTCTTGGTTGGGAAGTGGTTGATTTGAAGCGTGTGAGAATCATGAACATCAAGCTTGGAAATCTTGGATCAGGACAACAAAGAAAGATTCAGGGAGAAGAACTGGAAACTTTGCTCAAGAGTTTGGGGGTTATGATTTAGAAGATATTTGATCAAAAACAGAAACAGCGCTAAAAGTGCGTTATTTTTTGTTTTCCTGTTTTTTGATTTGCCTATTTCCTTTTTCGGCACGCTCGCAATCGAGGAACTATGATTGCTTCGCTAAGACCTCGCTGTCGCTCACTGTTGCCTCTAAA
>CAZAJN010000074.1:0-2670 GCA_964485555.1 uncultured Bdellovibrionales bacterium | reverse complement strand
GACGGGATATCAAGAAGATTCCCAACACGGCATACGTAGTGCCCCTCAATACTATTATATCAAATAGTATGAATTCATTATATGAACTCGGCTTATGCGGAAAGCCTGTCGAAAAATTTCTTTTTTCTCCAGACACATCGCATAACCCGCGCCCGTTGTGACGAAATACCCAGAAATTTCTTTAGTTCACTTTTAAGATTTTTTTTGGCAAATTCCCAATTTAAATAACTTATAAGAATTTATGAGTCAAAAAAGTATCATTGCAGTTTTGGGAGTTGTCATCGCTATCTTAATAGGCACAACTACATATTTTGCGACAATCAATAAGTCCACCGCTCCAGTTGCGCCAGCTCCGAAAGTTGTGCAACAACAAAATCCAACTCCTGCGCTCGCAGTACAGTCAACAACTCAAGCAGTTTAACCAACTGATGAAACTGCAAATTGGCAAACTTATTCAAATGCAAAATTAGGACTTGAACTGAAGTACCCTGCTAATTATTCAATAGCAAGGGGAAATAATGCTCCTAATTTTATTATTGGGTTTATGTCCGCAGAAAGAAAGACAGAAATAGAGAAGGGAAAGTTGTTTCCGTCAGGCGACGATAATTTGGATATTTATTTTTCGGATAACATCAACAAGGCTAAGTTTGGAACAAGCCCAGGAGAGCCAGTTTACGAAAGCCTAGCTGATTATTTAGATCCTAAAAAATTCCAAATTTGTTGCAGTAAAAAAACTAGGTGAAATTAAGATTGGGGAATTAAGGGCTTACGAAGTTATTTTACCAGGTATACAAGGAAATTATGGAATTATGTTTGAAAAAAATGGTGTCTACACGCTTTCTTACGGGGGAACGCCTGATAAATCAGCATTGTCTGATACGGATAAAAAATTCTTTCAACTCTTAAATTCACAAAATAAGTAAAACTTGTTATCTTTGCTCATTCGGAAATGAAAATTCATTTTCATTTCGCTCACTCCGCTCCATAATAAATTCGTCAAAAAATACATTAAGGAAAAAGAAACATTTACTCATGGTGAGTAGTAGTAATACGTACAGGGAAATCAACCTAAGGAATAGGTTGATTTTTCATAAAATTGCAGATTTTTAAATCTTTTGTTACAATATAATCATGATCACATTAACCATCAAAAATCAAATAATCCCTATTCTAAAGCGCCAAGGAGTCCTTAAGGCGGCTATTTTTGGCTCGTTCGCAAGAGGTGAGGAGACGAAAAAAAGCGATGTTGATTTATTAGTAAAAATGCCTAAAGGTAAAACGCTTCTTGACATGGCTGGGCTGAAAGTTGAATTGGAGGATAAGCTTGGCAGAGAGGTTGATATTGTTGAATATAGTGCAATTAGGCCTATGATAAAAAAACAAGTGTTAATGGACAAAAAAGAAATATATGAAAAGAAATCCTAAACTTTTCCTCACGGATATTTTCGAAAGTATTGAACTTATTGAAAAATATACCAAAAATTTGAATTATAATAAATTTCTTCAAAAAGATGAGGCTCAAGATGCTGTTATGCGACGGCTTGAAATTATTGGCGAAGCGACTAAAAGCGTGCCACTTAAAATCAGAAAAGAATATCCAGAAATTCCATGGAAGCAAATGGCTGGCATGCGAGATATGCTAGCGCACGAATATTTTGGAATTATTATGAAAAGAATTTGGGACACAACTCAAAAAGATCTTCCGAAATTGAAAAATAAAATTTTGAAAATAGTTGAAAAACTTCAGGATTAAAAATGCAAGTCGCCAAAAAATACATTAAGGAAAAAGAACTGCCAAGCACATCGCAGAACCTTCCATGATGAATTACCCCGGGCAAGCCCTGAGGCATCAAGTGGAAGACCATCTGGAAATCCATTTGATACACGCGGCAAGCCGACGGGGAGATTCATTATACCAACAGAACATAACCGGCTTCGCTATGCTTCACTTAAATGCTTTGCACTTCGGATGATACCGAAACGTTGTGCGAAGTGTAATAAGAGAGTTATTTTTTAAGATAATGATAGACAGATCCAACGAAATACAATGAGCCGGTTATTACGACCGGCTTTTTTGATTCTCTGATGCTCTTGATGATCCGCGAATGTTTGTTGGGAATTGCTGAAAAGTTGTGAAAATTTTGAGATTCTAGAAAAGTTGCGATTTCTTGATTGTCAGTCGAGCTCCAGTGATTATCCATGCCTGAAGTTGAAAAATCTGTCAGCAAAATCTTGTCAGCCAATGGAATGATTTTTTTTAGCATGTTCTTGAAGTCCTTGCTCTTTTTGAAGGCGACAAGAAAAGTGAATTTTTGATTCGGATAAATTCCAGCCAAATTAGTGGTGAAAGTCGACATTTTTTGCGGATTATGAGCTCCGTCAATGATGACATCTTGCTTATTAATTTTCATGATTTCCATTCGTCCAGGAACGCGGATATTTTCTAGCGCTGAGCGTAAAGATTTTTCATCAATGTTGAAAACATCTCGCTGGGACAATGTTGAAAGGCAACACAAGGCGAGCGAGCAATTTTCAGCTTGGTGTTTTCCAATGAGTCCCAATCTGATATTATTCAAAATTAGAGATTTTTCATTCTGAACTTGTTTCAGAATACCTCTCTGATTGCGCATTTTTATAGATCCTGAAACAAGTTCAGGATGACAATTGGGA
>CAZAJN010000073.1:0-3087 GCA_964485555.1 uncultured Bdellovibrionales bacterium | reverse complement strand
CGCTTAAAAATTCCGGCATCAAAAGGCCGGCAACGTGCCACAGTTTACGTCATAGCTTTGCCACTCACCTCCTGGAAGCTGGCACGGATATTCGATACATTCAATCCTTGTTGGGTCATGCCAAATTGGAAACTACTCTGATTTACACCAAAGTGACAAACAGCGCGCTACAAAAGATTTCCAGCCCGCTGGATTGATATTGCACGGATGAAAACAATCCCGACATGCGTACTATATACAAAACCTGCAAATAGTGCTAGAATAAATCACGATTACTTAAGAGCCTGCTCTAAGGAAAATATCATGAAAATGAAGATAGTAAAAAATCCAAATCCTGCCCTAAGAAAAAAGACTGTCAAGGTCAAAGATCCTCTTGCCAAAAATGTCCAGGAGCTTATTTCGAGCATGCTCGAAACCATGTATGGCAATAATGGAGTCGGACTTGCCGCCACCCAGGTTGGATCGGATTTGAGACTGTGTGTCATTGAAGTAGATGGAGAGCAATATGTGCTCATCAATCCCCAGATCACTTCCAAATCAAAAAACAAAGTGATTTCCGAGGAGGGCTGCCTCAGCTTCCCAGGACAATACTTCCCCATCTCGCGGTATAGCGAAGTGCAGGTAAGGTATACCGATGAATTCGGAAAAGCTGCCAAAATAAAGGGTCATGGACTCTTGGCACGCGCCTTGCAACATGAGCTTGATCATTTGGATGGAATCCTCATCATAGACCGGGTTTCCAAAAATTATCTAAAAAAGCTAGCGCTCGTCGGAGATAAAAAAATTAAAAAATAACATTTTACTATTCGAAACATTCGAGTGCAAATTCGAACAATTCGAGTCGACATAAAAAATGCATTCCAACAACATAAAATTGCGAGTTGTTTTCATGGGAACTTCCGATCTTTCGGAGGCTGTTTTGAAATCCTTGATTGAAAAAGAATACAATTTAGTGGGCGTTTTCACCAAACCAGACAAGAAAATCGGGCGCAAGCAAGAAATCACAGCACCTCTTGTCAAAAAACTTGCTGAAGAAAAAAATATACCAGTTTTCCAGCCGACAAAATTCAATGCTGAGGCTATTGAAAATTTGAAGTCACTCAAGCCTGACTTGGTGATCGTGGCCGCTTATGGAAAAATTATTCCAGCTACCGCCTTGGATGTTCCTGGGTTTGGTTGCATAAACGTGCATGTCTCTTTGCTTCCCAAACTCCGAGGCCCATCGCCTGTTCAAAATGCATTGCTTCAAGGAGAAAAAGAAACCGGCATCACAATCATGCTCATGAATGAAGGCGTCGACACGGGCGACATCTTGGCGCAAGAAATCGTGCCGATTGAAAGCAATGACAACACTGGAACCCTGATGGAAAAATTATCCGTGAAAGGATCGACGCTATTGCTTGAGACCATCCCACTTTGGATCGAACAGAAAATCCAACCGAAAGCCCAAGATGAATCGCAGGCAACTTTTTGCGAACTTATCGAACGTGAAGATGGAAGAATCTATTGGACAAATAGCGCTGAAGAAATATTCAATCGATACAGGGCGCTGACACCTTGGCCAGGGATTTTCACCTATTGGAAGAACAATTCAGACTTGATCAGATTGAAATTGATTGCCATAAAATTGCAAAAAACAAGTCCGATTGAAAAACGTCCAGAAGGAGAAGTTTTTGAATTGGGAGATGACATCGGCGTGCAAACAGCCAGCGGTGTAATAATCCTAAAAGAAGTTCAAAAAGAAGGCAAAAAGGCGGTGGATGCAAAATCTTTCAAAAATGGACATCCCAACTTCATCGGAAGCACCCTGGTCTAGATCAAACATCTGCAAACATGATTCCAAACATCACCTTGTCACAAGCAAGGTGATGTTTTTTTCATTTCATGCTTGAATGCTTATATGTTTAAATGTTTGTATGTTTACATGCTTACATGATTATATGATTTCATGAATAAATGTTTACATGCTAAAATGATTACATACATAAATGCTTAAACAAATCTCATGGAAGAAAATAAAAAAGAACATTTGGCGCTTGCCACCGGTTTTGTTTTGATTTTATTTGTCCTGGCCTTTACCTTGTTCCGCTATGACAAGTCCCCCGATAAAAACTTGGATCCCAAAACAGTTTCCGGTCCTAGTTCAAAGAGCCAACAGAAATTCAACACCATAAGTCCCAATGATCTTCAAAAAAAGATATCACTCAAGAGCAACAATATTGCCATGCTGGATGTGCGCTCTTTTGAAGCCTACATCGAAGAACACATCATTGACTCGATCGGAATCCCATTGGATGAATTTCCAGTGGAACAAAAAATAGATGGTCGAAGTCAGATCATCGTCATCGGACAAAGTGCTAATGATGAGAACATTGGAACAGCCGTCGAAAAACTTAAAGGCGAAAAATTCAAAGACATCCTGGTTCTGGCAGGCGGAATAGATGCTTGGAAACAATCACTTAGTGGAACTGTCAGCTATGGAAATCCAAAATCATTCGTAGATCAATCAAAGGTTTCATATCTGGATCCCGAACAGCTGAACGATGCGCTCAAAGCCGAAGTTCCACTTTTCATTGTTGATGTGCGTTCCAAAGCTGAGTTTTCAAAGGGACACATAAAAGGTGCGCTAAACATACCGTTCGATGAGCTCGAAAAGCGTCGCGGCGAAATTACAGAAAGAAAAGCTGTCGTAGTTGGAGCAAACGAATTGGAAGAATTCCAAGCATCAGTCCAACTTTATGACATGCTGCTGATTTCACCTTTTGTGATGAGGACAGCCATGCCGGGCTGGGAAAGCAAAGGATTCCCACTGACACAGTAAATAAAAATTCAATGTCAAACAAAACACCCGACTTTCTGTCGGGTGTTTTTAAATGTCAAAAAATTTAGGACTTACGATTTTAGTTATTTATTGGAAATTTCGGATCATACGCAATATATGGTTTTCTCCTCAAGAGATAAGCCAGAAGCAAAAAATAAAATTGCCTCTTGGTTTGACTGTTTTCTTTAGAGGCAACAGTGAGCGACAGCGAGGTCTTAGCGAAGCAATCATAGTTCCTCGATTGCGAGCGTGCCGAAAAAGGAAAT
>CAZAJN010000072.1:0-9515 GCA_964485555.1 uncultured Bdellovibrionales bacterium | reverse complement strand
AAGCTTTACGATATACAAAGAAGTTTCGGTGACTCAAATGAAAAATTCTGAAAATTCGCCAATATATTTCGGTAACCTTTAATTATGATCTATAGCGCCTTCTAAAATGGCAAAAAAATCCAATAAAAATCTAGTTCCTATTGAGTCGCCTTGGCCGCCTCTTTGGCCATTTTTTTGTAGGCTTTCCACTCCTCACTGGACCAATTGGCTGGTTTGGTTGTCAAAACAGGTCCACCTGGATGGGGATAACGATATGGGGAGTCGTAAGAACTGTTGAAAACATCATTAATCAGTTCTTTGCCATCCTTGTCCAATACCGTCTGAGTGAAGGTAGCCTTAAGCGAGCCATCCGGTTGTTTCTCGATGATTCTTGGTCCATCCACCTTGATTGAGCGTCCATCATCCGTTCCATAGAAAGAGAAAGTAAGCTGTGTGCCTTCGATTTTTGTTTGAATCAGGATATAGCCCGGGGTGTTGTTTATGAATCTCATGTCTGGATTTGGAACATAGACGCTAGCATCCATGCCTTGCGGGTTGTAGTAGGAAACAGGATAGGCATGATTGCGCCTGGCAGTGATTTCCATGCCCGAATATATCGCAGCCCTGAAAGCTGTTGATGACACCTGACAAATTCCTCCGCCAAATTCAGCTTCCGTGACGTTTTTCTTGATGACAAGTTCTGGAAGATATCCATGCTCTCCATCAACTTCGCCCAGATGTTTAACAAAGGAGAATTCCTCGCCTGGCTTGATGAGTAATCCGTTGTATCTTTCGGTGGCAACCTTGATGTTATGGATCCGATTAGCAGGTGAGCCTTTGAAGTTGGAAGTTCCCTCCCCAATCAAAGCTGAAATTCCCATGTTGTTTATGTCGGCATAGTTCACCTCAGGCTTTATGGATTCAAAAGGAAGCGTCGCAGCTAGCAGCTCTTTAGTTATGGCGTCAGAAATAACTCCCGTACTTTTTTCTATGTCCAAGCTGATCCCACTGCGCGCTTCTTCAAAAGTTCCGACAATACCATTTTCAACTTTGAATTTAGCGTCAGCCGGATCGCGGTTGACCTTTCTGGCCAAATCTTCAACGTAAGACCTGATCGCGTCAGAATCCACGGAAATATTCTCATCCAATCGGATTTTTTGTCTCTGCATTTTTGTGAGAGTCAGTTGGCAGAATATTTCATTCACAGGACAATAAAGGATGTTTTCAAACTCGCTAAGTTTCGAAGATGACAAATACAGGGAATTTTTGTGTTGGGTCCAGTTTTCAAGGGTGGAGGATGGAATAACTTCTGAAAATTGATCAACTGTTATGGTTAGCGATTTCTGATCAGTATTAATAGCCTCATTATTTAATGGGGTGGCTCCTAAGGCTTTTTGCGTAATGGCAAAAAGCAATATGAAAGATAAAAAATATGTACTCTTTTTCATACGATTAAGCATACTTCATATTTAAATCTATATCAAGGCCAAGCAGCTTCTTAGAAACAAAAACATTTCGATTAATCGAAATGTTTTTGTTGGTATTTTTTCCTAAGAAGCTAAAAAGCGAAGAAGCTGTCTTAGAATCCTCTTACTTGGATTCTTTTGATTTTCGTAGTGTCAGCTTTTGGAAGTCTGATGGTGAGGATTCCATTTTTAAGAGCGGCTTCAGCTTTGTCAGAAATGATATCAATAGGCAAAACCACGCTGCGAGAAAAATGTCCCCAATAGCACTCCTGGTAGTAGTAGTTATCGGAGCTGACAACTTCTTCATTCTTTCGCTCACCCTTGATGGTGACCATGTCATTGTTGATGGAAACATCCAAATCCTCAGGTTTGACACCTGCGATGGTGGATTTGATGACAACCTCACCGTCTGTCTGATATACATCGATTGTAAGTTGTCCCTCTGCATCACTTGAGAAATTTTCCTCCTCTTCCACATAGATGCTTCTTTGCGGTTGCGCATGCATGATCATTTCCGTTTCTTCTTCCTCAGAAAAAATCGGCATCGATGGTTCACGCTGGTCATTTGGATCTATGGAAGTTGCACCTGTCACACGTTCGAAAAAAGATTTTTTTGTTTTTAGCATAATGATATTTTTATCAGAAATAAAGGCGATTGCTTATTTCCTGTTAATTTTCTATTGGATTAATTTTTAAAATTCAACATGGTTGCACTATGACTACAGTATATGACGTTTTCTAGTCTTGTGCAAGTTTGCGCCTGATTCTGAGAATATTGAAAATATTGGCGACAATGACAAAACCCAGGAGCAAAAGAATCAGATAGTTCTGAAAAAAATCCCTCTTTTGGACCAGAAAATTATAACTGCTATGCAAAATTGTTGCAAGCATAACTATATGAAGGAAAGAGGAAAATTTCTTGGGATTTTTGATGGCCACCAGATATCCTATGATGCCGGCAATTCCAACGTGTATGATTGCTAACTCGGTCAGTATCTGCCTGTCTGGCAAAGCAGCTGAACTGAAAAGCAACAGGAATTCAGCGACTGCAAATCCAAGTCCCACAAACAATGAGTTCACCACGAAAGATTTTTCAAGGGAATATGTTTCTATTCTTTTTGAGATGATCAGATATTTGAATGATTCTTCGACAAAAGCTGCTGCGATGACAAAACCTGGCAAAAGGAAGAGTTCCGAAAACGTTATTTCTGCTGCTGGATTTTTGCTGGCAGAATAGCCTATAAGGATCAGGAGCTGGACCATGAGAGCTCCCAAAGCCGCAATGATTCCCCAGAAAAAAGATTCGAGTTGTCGCATAACCGATACGAACCTACGAATGAATGCGAATCTGCGAACCCATCCGTAAGTTGCTATTTTTACTTTAGTGACTCAAGATGCTTTTTTAATTCGCTTAACTCAGCCTGCTTTTTGGCGAGACTTTCTCGCTGCTGAGCAATGACTTGCTCAGGAGCCTTGGCAACAAATTCCTTATTGCCAAGCCTGCCTTCCAAACCTGAAACGAATTTTTCAATGTTTTCAATTTCTTTTCCGATGCGTTCTTTTTCTTTTTCAGTATCAATAAGTCCTTCCATCAAGATGTAGGTATTTATTCCAAGCAGGGGATTTGTTGCCACAACGTTTTCAAACTTCTCTTCAGCTGAAACAATGGTTATTTTTTCTACACCAGTTCGGAGGTTTTTGATGAGTTGTTCATTTCGCCCAATAAATTCAACAACCCCATTCTTGCTTGAAGACTGTATGTTTGCATTTGTGACATCTATGACGATGGAAATCTTTTTCCCTGGATCAATGCTGTTTTCTTGTCTTGTTTTCCTGATCTCTTCAATCATTGATTTGATAAGAACAAAATTCATGTTTTCCATTGACGGATTTTCATGGTGCAATTGTTCGGTTGGCCACTTGGAAATCATGAGCATTTTTTCCTGATCAGCAATTTCCCAAATATTTTCAGTGATGAATGGCATGAATGGATGCCAAAGTCTCAGAATTCTGTCCAGCACATGTCCAAGAATAACCGTATTTTTTTCCTGCTTATGAATCTCAACATACCAATCAGCAAAGGTGTCCCAGGTGAAAGTTTTCAAGGTATTGGCTGCTAGCGCAATTTGTTTTTTTTCAAATAAGCCGGTGACTTCAGATATTGTTTGGTATAAGTTTTGAACAATCCATTTGTCTGCATCTGATTTGATATCTTCATTGGATATTTTTTCAATCAGTTTGAAATTTTCCTGCGTCAAACAGAAGCGCGAAATGTTCCAAAGCTTGTTGGCGAAATTTCTGAAAGTCTCAATTTTTTCTTCGTAAAGCCTGGAGTCCTGTCCGGGTGCGCTGTCCATGATAAGGCTCATACGAAGGGCGTCAGCTCCGAATTTATCAATCATCAGCAAAGGATCAATCCCGTTTCCTCTTGATTTGGAGAATTTGTGTCCGTCTTTGTCGCGCACGAGACCAGTGAAGAATAAATTCTTGAAAGGAACTTGGCCATTTTTGTAGAGGCTCATCATGATCATTCTGGATGACCAGAAGAAAAGAAGATCTCGCCCCATGATCATCATGTCAGAAGGATAGAAATCAAAGTCATCGCCGTGCGCTTTGAGTGTGGTGTATGCCCATTGTCCGGATGTGAACCAGGTGTCAAAGGTGTTTTCATCTTGTGTCAGCTTTGTGCTGTGGCAGTGTGGGCATTCGGAGGGCTTTTCAAGTGAAACGATATATTTCTCTTCCGAACAATTATCGCAATACCAAACAGGAAATTGTGGCCCCCACCAAATCTGGCGACTAATGCACCAATCGCGCATATTATCAAACCAATCAATAAGACTCTTTTTGAAATTGCTTGGAAAAACCTCTATCAATTCTTGCTTGATAGCTTTTTTGGCTTCATTTTTCAATGAATATTTTTCCGCATCAACATTGATGAACCACTGGCTCGAGGTCAATGGTTCGATGATAGTCTTGCATCTTTCGCAAATTGAAACTGCGTGCGACAGATCTTCAATTTTGTCCAACAGATTTATTTTTTGCAAGTCTGAGATTATTTCCTCTCTAGCTTCCGCTGCTGACATCCCTGCATATTTTCCACCTCTTTCAGTGATTTGCGCTTTTTCATCTATGATCTGAATTTCTTCCAGCTTGTGATCTTTTCCAATTTGCCAATCAAGAGGATCATGTGAAGGTGTGATTTTCACTGCGCCTGTTCCAAAAGTAAGATCAATGCGCTTGTCGGCAATGATGGGGATGACAGTGTTTTGAAGGGGTAGGATAATATTTTTTCCAACCAGTCCGGTGTATCTGACATCATCAGGATTTACAGCTACAGCGGTGTCGCCAAGCATCGTTTCGGGTCTGGTTGTTGCGACAGTGATGAATTCGTCTGAATTTTCAATGGGATATTTGATGAAATATAATTTTCCAGGCGTGTCTTTGTGCAGCACTTCCACATCAGAAAGAGCGGTGGCGCAGCGCGGACACCAGTTGATGATACGTTTGCCTTTATAAATCAGCCCGTCATCGTGCATTTTCACAAAAGTCTCCATGGCGATCTTCAAAACGTCCGGATCAAGCGTAAATTTTTCTCGCGACCAATCCGCAGCGATTCCAATTTTTTTCTCTTGGCTTCTCATGTAATTTGCGCGATCGGTGCAGAACTCGTAAGTTTGTTGGTAAAAATCTTCGCGTCCGATTTCATTGCGACTAAGTCCCTTTTCCTTTTCTATAATTTTTTCAAAAACAACCTGCGTTTGGATTCCTGCATGATCTTTGCCTGGAAGAAGAAGTGTTTTTTTGCCATTCATACGGGCATAGCGACCGAATATGTCCATGATGGTGTAGCCACTAGCGTGCCCTATGTGAAGCTCGCCATTGGCATTTGGTGGTGGGAGAACGTTGCAATATTTTTCACTTGATTTGATATTGTCAGGATTAAAAAATCCGCTTTTTTCCCATTTAGCGTAGATTTCATCTTCAATTTTCTGTGGTTCGTAAATTTTTGGAAGTTCTTTCATGAATATGATGCTAATCCGCGAATACCTGCCTGCCGGTAGGCGGGAATGCTAATCCACTAATTGCGAATAGTGCTTTAATTATTGCAAAATACATACTAAGAATAGCAGGGAAGAACATATTTTTCAAGGCAATCTCAGTGTAGGATTTGAAAAGTTTTAGTTTTTATTCAATTTCAAATTTGCATCTGGCTGCAGATTCTTCCAGTTGCTCATCATTTTTTTCCTTTGCGTCTCGCTAATTTTTTGCCAACGAAAGGATGCGGCAGTTGCAATCATGGCAGCATTGTCGCCGGTCAAACTTGTATCTGGTATTTTGTATTTTGTATCTGGCAAAAATTTTGAAACGGCTTCGCCTAATTGCTTTCTTAATTCCTTGTTGGCGCTGACGCCTCCGGCCAGCATGATTGTGGCTGGATAATATTGCTCGGCAGCTTTGATTGTTTTTGAAACTAAAACGTCAATTGATGCTTGTTGGAATTCATGGCAAATTTCCGCAACATACTCTTTGCTTTTCAGAAGCTCAGGGTTCTTTTTTGTCTCATATAGTACGGCTGTTTTTAAGCCGGAAAAAGAAAAATTGTATCCCTGCTTATTGATCATTGGTCTGGGAAATTTGATCCCGTATATATTTAAAGCATTCTTATTTAAATTGTAGTCACTGGTCACTAGTAACTGGTCACTAGTATGTTTTTGTTCATTGGAAATTGTTTGGAATTTGTTTTTTGTATCTTGGAATTTGCTAGCCCACTGGGCGACGCGTGGTCCTCCGGGATATCCAATTCCAAGGATGCGAGCAACTTTATCAAAAGCTTCTCCGACAGCGTCATCCAAAGTTTGTCCGATAATTTCATATTCAAAATGATCCTTCATGAAAACAAGTTGAGTGTGACCACCAGAAACAACAAGCACAAGGGCGGGGAATAAAATTTCTTGTTTTTCCTTTGAAATTTCTGATTTTGCGTTTTGCGTCTTGTTTGGGATTTGAGATTTGGGATTTGAGATTTCTCGAACAAAGTTCGAGTATATGTGTCCCTCGATATGATGAATCCCAATCAACGGTTTTTCCCACAAAAATGATAGGGTTTTGGCAAAATTGACTCCGACCATCAGGGCTGGAATAAGGCCTGGACCCTGTGTGACAGCAATGGCATCAATTTCGTTCGGAGTGATCCCAGCTTTTTCTAAAGAAATTTCCAGCAGAGGCGTAATATTCTTAACATGCTCCCGAGCGGCCAGGTTTGGGACCACGCCTCCCCATTTGGCATGAAGCTTGACCTGGGAGGAGATCTCATCGCAAAGAAGCTCAACTTTGGAGCCAGAAGATTTGACGATAGAAATGGCTGTTTCATCACAGGAACTCTCGATTGCCAGGATGATGTAATTATTGGACATATGTAAGGTATATAATGCTATAAGGACAAGTAACGCTCGCTTGGATACTACTCTAAACATGGCAGTAGTATCATATATGGCGATACTATATTATATGGTATTGAAATCAAAAAGTCTACCCCTGGCTGAATCTCCAACAAGAATCAAAAGATCAGTCGGAATAATGAAAGTGCATCTCCGTCGAGCGACTGATTCTCCATGGAAATCTACTAAAATGAAGAGAATTCTAGCGGAGCCCATTGCGGCGCCGCAGTCGCTTATGTTTTACAGGCGAAGCACTGATATCGAACGTTGCGCAGATCTCACCGACGGCGAACTCATAGAGGTGATCCACACTCAAAACAGGGAAGCATACAAGGAACTTTTTGCCCGCTATCAAAAAAAACTTTTCACCTACATCTTTCACTTGGTTGGAAATCGTGACGAAACAGAGGACATCCTGCAAAACGTTTTCCAAAAGACCTTCAAGAACATCGAACATTTCGACACTTCCAGGAAGTTTTCTTCTTGGATTTATCGTATCGCGCACAATGAAGCGGTCAATTTTTTGAAAAGAAAAAGCAAAAGGTACACGGTTTCCTGGGAGGATGTCTCAACCAGCAAAGACAAGCTCGACACGGCAACAAATGAAGAACCTCCGGAAGATAAATTTTTCAGAGAAGAAGTGGTCAAGGAAGTTGACGAAGCTTTGGCCAGGCTTCCAAAAAAATATCAGCAGGTGTTGAAGCTTCGATATTTTCAAGAATATTCCTATGATGTGATCAGTGGCATCCTCAACAAGCCGGTCAACACTGTCGGCACATTGATCAACAGAGCTAAAAGAAAATTGTTGGAAGTTGTGGAACAGGGGAATAAGAGATAGTTATCGCTTGGATAATTATGCAAATTAAAAACTCCTCACTTGCTTTTCTTTTTCTCCTTTTCCCTTTTTCTTATTCTTCACTTTTCTAACTTCACCTTTTTCTCTTTCTCTTGCCCTTCACATTCTTCACTTTGCCTATCACTTTTCTTATTCTAAACATATTTCTATGCTCAGAATAGAAAAAGAGAATCGGCTCAGCTGAAATGCTTACGGGTAAGAAATTGGGAAATTGGATCTGTCAGAATTGCTTACAAATAAGTCATCAGAAATTGGATTTGAAATTGCTCATGAAGAGTTTCTAGCTTTCTCCAAGCTTGCGCTTCCGCATTTGCTCGCCTGCTTTTGCAAGCCGCGCATGCGCCACGCATATAATAATACAAAGTTATCAATATAGAATTTCATATGACGAGTGGGCGCTAAAAGATGGTAGACTACCTGTTCAACAGTTGGAATTTAATTTTAGATTAGAAGAGTTGAAGGGATGGGAAAAATTAAATATACAAACTACTACTTTTTAAAATAAAAAAAGGGGTTCAATTCGAATATCTCGATTTGAACCCCTTATTACTTTCGTGCTGCAAGCTTTTCAACTAGACCTTAAAGCTGCCACGTCTTGCGAGAAAATACGGTTTTAATCGTAAGTCTCATGAAACGCTTAATTGAAGCAGGCTTGCCGTCAACCTTGTGCTGAGCAAATGCTCCAAAAAACAGCAAGAGCATCAGTGCAAGAAGCAAGAGCGCCAGATTATTGTTGCAAAACTCTACAAATTCGACGAAGTTTTTTACCGAGCTATCCAAGAACATCTTCATCCAAAACCTCCTTGAAAAAATTTTAATGCATCGTGGAATGACTCGGGAAAGGATAAACCTTTGCTTTTTCTCCTTTGGTGGATTTGGATTCACGAATTGCGGCCTCGATCGCATCCTTCCGTTCCTGCGGAAGCTCCATCGCGATTTCGATGACAGTGATTGCCTCAACCTCGGGAATGACGATTTTGAATCCCTTACTGACACCCAGGGGTTTGTCCCAGATGTTGAGCCGATCTTTTATTGACATGTGCATCATGCTTCTCACGGAGTTGTGCTGCTTTCCCAGTGTCCGCATTTCCGATTCCAGAATGCCGCGTCTATTGAACGACGTTTCTTTCGAGCTGGCTACGGCAGTCTTTTCCTGAATTTGTTGCTCGAGGCGACACATGACCGCGAAAGCCCTTTTCTCGAAGTCATTCATGCGTTGCCCAAAAAATTCGTACATCCCTTCATGTTTGGGAGGATCAATATATTGATGATCCTGAACCCCTGCAATCAGCTCCAGTAGGCCCCCTTTTCTCATCTCATCAAACAAACAATTTTTCGACATCGTTACTTCCTCCTTTTGTGAGTTTTACTTCAAAAATATATTCAATGATTTCAAATAACCGTGATGATTTATCGTATAGCACTTTTAAGTTTTTGTCAAGTGATTTATTGGTAATAAATATGATAATATGGCTTTGTAGAGCCTTATATTTTGTACAATCCAAGATAGAGAAAAGAAAACGAGTCGCACAACTGTGCATTTTGCGTACATGTCGAGAAAAATAAATGGGGTCAGGTACCTTTTTGAGGATCTTAGACTCATGTAGCGCTCAAAGTGCGCGTCGCTCAGTCGTCGACACTCATTTGCTCCTTGTCCGCGGTGGCGCTAAATGTTCGTATTCCTCACATTTATCGGCGTTCGCTGCGAAATTTTCCTGCTGAAAAATTTCTAGCTCACTTCTGCCGGTTCGATTCCCCCTACCCATACTTACA
>CAZAJN010000071.1:0-3910 GCA_964485555.1 uncultured Bdellovibrionales bacterium | reverse complement strand
CCCCGCCGGAAAATTCCGTCGGGGCACTGAAGTGCAAAGATGAAGATGTCTGCAGTCTTATTTTCCTGCTCCGCAAAAGGATGCATTCATGATGAGGTTGCCGTTGAGATCGCGTATCTCGCTGTCGAAAAACAAAAAGTGCCTCTTGCGTTCTCTGAGAGAGGTTGTTGCGATGATTGTATCGTCTTGTTCTACGGGTAGGTGGAACAAGACGTTCCTAACCTGGAACATGAAAGGAAGACCCTTGATGCCGAGAACTTCTTTGGCTATCACGAAGCCGAGCTGCTGAGTAAACTCGATCAGCATAACGCCTGGAAAAACGTGCTTGTGCCATTTGAAGAAAGGATTGTCTCCATCGAGCGTTATTTGGGAAGTTGCTCTGGGGCTATCTTCTTTTATTTCCAGTGTTACGGCTCTGGGCATCATGAAAACCCCGGAATACACTTCGGACAGAAGCGTTGCGACTTGCGACTGGTTCATATGTTGCAATTTTTGCTTTGACATGTGACCTCCTTTGGGTTGACTGCATTTGGAATGTGAAAGAACCGCACAAACGGTTCCGATTTCGATGAAATTGGAATTATATTACTATATCATTTCCTTTCGATTAGTCAATGCTGAAGTGAAAAGTCCCCGTTCCGAGAGATCCGGAAGGGGACTTTTTTTAATCTTGGGGCTCGAATCTTTCTTTTTGGGTAAAGATTACAGTTTGTGTCGCAGGGCAGGAGACTTTTGCATAGAAAACCTCCACCCCTGTTGATGGATTGTGAGCAAAGAGCCAGTAAACCTTAAGTCTGAAAAAATTCTCAGTCGTATGCAGTTTAGCTCTCACAAAACGGCTTCCGGAAATGTTCCGGTTACTTTTCGAAAAAAAATCAGAACTGAAAACATGAATCTTTTTGGGTATTGAAATGGTTTTCTTGTTGGTTAACAGCTTTTCACCTTCAACTTGAATGAAACCTGCTTGAGTTGAAAACTTCCTTCTTGCATCTTCGAAAAACTCCATGAAACCCCCTGTCTATGATTGAATGAACTATCAAAATTTGATTTCAAATTTATCGTGAATTATAGCAATTCCTTCCGATTTGTCAACGCTTCGGAAAGTGTCAGTTCGTCGGCGTATTCAAGATCCGCGCCTGTGGAAAGACCGCGTCCAAGGCGGGTAATTTTTATGTTCAAGGGCTGAAGTTTCCTTTTTAGGTATAGTGAAGTGGCATCTCCTTCAGTTGTCGGGTTGGTGGCCAGGATAACTTCCGTGATGCCTTCTTTTTCAATGCGACTGATAAGCTCGGGGATTTTGAGTTCAACCCCGCTGTCGCCGACTTGAATGACACCACCTAGGACATGGTACAGTCCTTGATATGCTTTGGTGCGTTCAAGTGAAATAATATCCAAAGGCTCCTCAACAACGCAAATAGAGTGCTTGTCGCGTTTGTCATCTTTGCAATATTCGCAAAGTTCGCCTTCAGCAATGTTGAAACAGCGATGACATATTCTCATGTTTTTTATTTCCAGAAGATTTTCTGCGAAATCCCTGATTTTTTCAATGTCCTGCTTGAAAAGAAAAAGCACAAGACGCTCGGCCATTTTAGGACCGACTGAAGGAAGGGAAGACAGGTTTTTTATTAATTTTTGAAACGCTTTAGGATACATGAGGGCAGCTTATTAGGTTTTTAGCTTCTTAGCTTCACAGGTAATGATTAGCACTTAACTAAAAAGCTAAGAAGCTAATGTCCTAAAAAGCTGTTAGAATTCCTGCGGGCCTTGCATCTCGCCGTGGATTCTTTCCAGTGATCTGAATGATGCTGAGTTTTCCTGGAAGAATGCACTGACTTCACCTACAGGTCCATTACGATGCTTGGCGATGATTATTTTTACGATTCCTTTGTTTGGTGTGTCGGGTTTTTCGCGGTCTTCTCGATAGAGGAAAAGAACAACGTCGGCGTCCTGCTCAATAGATCCGGATTCGCGAAGGTCGGACAGTTTTGGAATTTGAGGGGAACGTGCCTCCACGGCGCGGGACAGCTGCGAAAGGGCAAGAATAGGAATGTTGAGTTCGCGTGCCAAGTTTTTGAGTCCGCGGGAAATTTCAGAAATTTCTTGGACGCGATTGTCTCCTCCACGTCCTTCCATCAACTGCAAGTAGTCGATCACGATAAGACCAAGGTTGTTGTCAGCTTGAAGTCGGCGTGCCATGGTTCGCATTTCCATGATGTTGGCACTGGCCGTGTCATCGATAAAAATTTTGGCTTCAGAAAGAATTCCCATTGCTTCCCCAATTCTTTGAAAGTCATTGTTTTCTCCTTCACTTTTGAGTCGTCCAGTCCTGAGTCTCCAAAGATCAACGTTTGCTTCCGCTGCAAGCATACGGTCAACAAGCTGATCAGCGCCCATTTCCAGCGAGAACATTGCCACGGCCACGTTTTCACGCACCGCCACATGTCTGGCAATATCAAGGGCAAACGAAGTTTTTCCAACTGAAGGTCGGGCTGCAAGAATGAGAAGGTCGGATTTTTGAAGACCTGCCAAGATGTTGTCCAAGTCAATGAAGCCAGTTGGGACTCCTCGGAATTTGTTGCCATCGCGGTGAAGTTCGTCGATTCTGTTGAAAGCAGATTCCAAAATTGAACGGATCGGCATGAAATCCTGTTTGATGTATTTTTGCGAAACTGCGAAAAGTTTCTGTTCCGCTTCATCCAGAATTTTTTCAACATCATCACCTTCACGGAAACCAGTCTCAATGATTTCACTGGCTGCAAGAATAAGTCTTCGAAGGAGTGCTTTTTTTTGCACGACTTTGGCATAATGCACGATGTGTGAAGCTGAAGGCACGCTTCCTACCAGAGAGGCAAGATAGCTTGAACCTCCGATTCTCTCCAATTCTTTTTTCTCATCAAGCTTATTTGAGATGCTGAGCACATCCAAAGGCTCGCGCTGTTCATAGAGTTCAAGCATCGTTTCATAGATGGTGTTGTGGATGTCTTTGTAGAAATCTCCGACTTTCAAAAGATCGGCAACTTTGATGACAGCGTCTTTTTCCAACATCAAAGACCCCAGAATTGATTGCTCAGCTTCCAGGTTGTGTGGCGGTGTTCGCATGTCGCCGAAGTCAGCCAATGTCTTGGCTTCTTTCTTTTTGAAATTTTGAAATTCTCGAGCCATAAAAGATCAGGCATTAGGCAGTTAGCTTTTTAGCTTATTAGAAATACGTTAAAACCTAAGAAGCTGAGAAGCTAATGCCTAATAAGCTAATTCATTATAGCAACTACACAGGGGTTAGCAACCATGGAAAGTTGGCATTTTGTGCACGATTTAGACACAGTTTGACAAAATGATGAAAAATTGTTTCAATAAACAATCAATGCACGTTGTCAAATTAAAATGAGCAAGGAGGTGGATTGTGATAAAAAGTTATTTTTTCCCGCTCAGGGGTGAATGGGGACCTGTTTATTGCGAATGCTGCGCAAAAGAAACCCGCATAATCCGCCTGAGCAAAAGTGAATTCGACGGTTTACTGGAAAAGCGTGGTGATAAAGCTTTAAGATGCATCTTTGAAAACAAAATGGGCAAGGCTGTTTGTCGTAATCATCGTAATTGCTGATGACGCAAAAGTATTGCTAACAGTTTTTAATTAAAACTCAAAAAGGTAAAAAAAAAGGGGGGGGGCAGAATGGCAAGTTGCAATGTTATTATTGGTCAAGAGGTGATTTATAGTTTAGGCTCCAGTTACAAATATTTGGGTCGAGTCGCTTCTTATTCTGCATGGGAGGGCAAATTGGAAAAAATATGGGTCAAGCCTTATATTGGAAATGAAAGCATAATGTTAGAGCCTGATCAAGTTATCGAGCTTATAGATCCAAGGAGTAGCAGCTGAAAACAAAAAGGCGAGGGTTGCGCAACACGCGACCCT
>CAZAJN010000070.1:0-3184 GCA_964485555.1 uncultured Bdellovibrionales bacterium | reverse complement strand
ATATTTCCAAACATTTTCTGGATAATTAGCAATCACATAATTCTTTTCATCTTCTGAAGCCGTGTAGAAGTGATGCTGTTTTTGATCTGACCAGAAGCGGTGAATTGGCACTGCGCCACTTTCCACATTTCCGAATGATTTGTATGCGATGCCTTCATATTTCCAAACATTGGATGGATATGTTGCGACTATGTAATCCTTTTCAGCTTCTGACGATGTGTAGAAATGTCCTTGTTTTTGATCTGACCAGAAGCGATAGATGGCAGTCTTGTTGCTTATGTTTGATGTCAATGAAACGTCATCGATATCCAAGTCTGCGCTGCAGTTGATGTCATCGTTCAGGCCGATGAAAACAAGTGATGCGCTGTGGCCACCTCTGGCGGTCAGATCTTCAGTGGAAGTTGTGGTGTATGGACGATAGGAGTCATCAACGGGATCCGTGTTGGCGTTGTGGACGATGAGAGCCTCTATGTATTCACTGGTTGTTTCATCATATAGCAATGCCATCATGACATTATCTCCGGTTTGACAGGTGCCACTGGGAACAAAATGGCCATTGTACGATAAATTTACTGAAGTGGAATTGGTTGGTATTGTGAAGTGATTTGAAACCAGCTCATCAGAAAGTATCATCCAAGCATACCAATTTCCAGAAGCTGCATATGCCGGGTCATCCCAGATGATGTTTCCAGGATTTTGAGACCATTCAATCTCGCCGCTTTCGAATCCATTGTTTTTGATCAGTTGGGAAGATGTGGTTGAGGATATTGTGGATAATCTTTTTGATGACCCATTGCTTCGCAATTGCTTGGTTGAATCTGTCTGGTTGACAAGTTTTTTTGAGTCATATGCTTGAGTATATTCGCTGTCCGCAGCTTTGACACTTGAATCTTTTGCGATTCTCGGTGTTGCGGTTTGTGCCAGTGCTGACATTGGCAGAATGATTCCGACCATTGCCGCCATGATGGCAATTTTCTTTTTTTGTTTCATTAATTTGCTGTTTATTTATTACCCTTCAATTATATCAAAAATAAGAGATTTAGACAATAAAAAAAGCCGAAACTCACCGAGGACCGTCCTCGGCAAATGAATAAAAAGCCCACTGAGGACCGTCCTCGGCAGAGAATAGTTATGAATTTGACGAATTTTAACTTGGTGGTACAATGAGTCCATGGAAAAAGGCAAACAAAAAATAAAAAAGACATACTCAGAGGATTATGTTGGTGCAATTCTCGAAGAAATTCAAGGAGATTTCAAGGTTTTTGGCGAAGGATTGAATGATGTGAAAAGAGGACTAAATGAGGTTAAATCAGAAGTTACTGGTTTAAATAAAAAAATTGATAGAATAGATGATAGATTGATTAAGGTTTCAGATACTGTCGATTTGCTTGTGGAAGATATGGATGAGGTTAAGGCAAATATTGTGGATATTAAAATAGAATTGAAAGATATAAATGGAAAATTGGGAAACAAGGCTGAGAAAGAGGTTGTTGAAAAACACGAAAATAGAATATTTAAATTGGAAAAAACAATTCTTGCAACTAGATAAAAATCAATATCCTTGAAATAATGAAAAATCGGAGCCAAGCTCCGATTTTTTTGTTTCTATTTTTCGAATCCATCCAGAAAGTTTGCCGAGGACCGTCCTCGGCAAACCTCGGCAAATGAATATATCTGTGGTAAGATTGATATATGAGAAGAAGAGAAAATTAACTGATGATTGTCTTGGGTTCAGTCTTTAATTTACATGTGTTATGCAGTAATGGCTAGAATAAGCCTAAAATTTCAAATATTGTAAATACTAGTTGACAAATAGTGTAACTATATGTAGTGTATACGTATAATATAGTAATATCAAATAATTCTTTATGTTTCCTCGAAAAATCTACCCAGCACTAATTGATCATCTCAAAAGTCCACATATAACGGTCTTGACTGGCATGCGCAGGACCGGCAAAACAACCGCTATAAAATATCTTATGGAGGAATTAGAATCTGCGAATAAGTTGTATTTGGATTTCGAGCGATTGGATAACCGCGACCTTTTTTCTCAGAGGAATTATGAGTCTATCGCAAATAATCTTGAGCAAATGGGTCTGGATCTTAAGAAAAAAGCGTACCTGTTTTTAGATGAAATACAGCTGGTGAAAAATATTCCGAGCGTTCTTAAATATCTTTATGACCATTACAAGATAAAGTTCATTGTGACTGGGTCCAGTTCATATTATTTGAAAAATTTCTTTTCCGAATCGCTTTCGGGGCGAAAAAAAATCTTTGAACTTTTTCCATTGGATTTTTCCGAGTTCCTTGATTTCAAGGGTGTCTTACACAAGGATGTTGATTTTTCCGACAAGAAATTTAATGTTATTGAATATGAAAGATTGCGGGGATATTATGAGGAATTCATTGCTTTTGGTGGCTTTCCTGAAGTTGTGCTGATTCCAAAGATGGAAGATAAGAAGGATTCATTGTTTGATATTTTGGATTCCTATATCAGGATTGATATTAAGACACTTGCTGATTTTAGAAACTTGAACAATGTGCAAAAACTTCTCAAGATGCTTTCTCAGAGGGTTGGAACAAAAATTGATTATTCAAAAATTGCACGATTGTCAGGAATGAGTCGAGAAACAGTTAAAAATTACATTGATTTTTTCGAGCAAACATATATTATTTCGAGAGTTTCTGTTTTGACAAAAAATCCAGACAGGGAGATTGTTAAGGCTCAAAAGTTGTATTTTTGTGATAATGGGCTGTTGGATATCTTGTCAGATATCAATAGTGGATCCAAATTTGAAAATGCAGTTTTTAATCAGATTCGCAGTCACGGATCAATCCAGTATTATGCAACGAAAAATGGTATGGAAATAGACTTTATTCTTGACGGTAAACTGGCGATTGAAGTGAAAGAGAGCCCATTGGAACAAGATAGAAAGAAAACGGAAAGAATTTCGGAAATGGCTGGAGTTGAGAAATGTCGACTAGTTGGGCGTAGTGATGTTCCAAATTTCGATGATTATATTTGGGGTGGGGAAATCAGATAGATAAAAGCTCACTGAGGACCGTCCTCGGCGAACATTTGCTCTTCTGAAAGGTAATTTAAAAAGCTGTCCACGCGGACAGCTTTTTTTGAAAGTATTTTTTTGCTGGATCTTTAGTTGCTCGGCACGTACCAGGCGACTCC